>JAMFSL010000107.1 GCA_026225275.1 Puia dinghuensis | reverse complement strand
TCTCCCTGAAGACCGTCCGCAGGATCTCATGACGCAGCAGCAGCGCCCCAAAGGCCCGCTCCAGAACAGCTGCATCCAGCATCCCTTCCAAACGGTATACTCCCGGCATGTTGTAGGCCATATTGCCTTCCCCCAGCTGGCTCAGCACCCATAAACGACGCTGCGACGATGACAACGGATAATCCTCCTGAACAGCAGCAGGAGATATATTGGAGAATGATGTCTTTCGGGCTTGTATTATCCATTGTGCCTGTTCTGCCAATACGGTCCGTGCAAAGAGGACCTTCAACGCTATTTTCACATTGAATTCCCTGCTGATCCGGCTGGCCAGCCGGGTGGCCTTTAAACTATGGCCGCCGAGGTCGAAAAAATCATCCGTTATCGCTATTTTTTCTTTCCCCGTTATTTCCTGCCATAACGATATCAATTTCCTTTCAACTTCGTTTCGGGGACCGATATATTCTCTATCACCGGACAGATCTGTTCCATCCATAGCCGGCAATTTCTTTTTGTCTATTTTACCGCTGCTGGTCAAAGGCAATTCCTTTATTTGCACATATTGTGAAGGCAACATGTAAGAAGGTAACGCCTTGCTCAGGTGTGCCTTTATATCCGGTATATTTAGTTTCTTGCCGCTAACCAGATACGCGACCAATTCTTTGTCCGTGCCGATAATCTCTCTGGCCATTACGGCCGCAGCATCGATATCCTGATGTCCCAGGAGAATGGTTTCAATTTCCGCCGGCTCTATGCGATAGCCCCGTATTTTGACTTGTTCGTCGTATCTGCCGGCAAATTCAATATTTCCATCAGAAAGCCATTTACCCAGGTCGCCGGTCTTATATAACCGGGTTCCTTCCCTGAAGGGATTGGATATGAATTTTCCGGCAGTCAATTCCGGATCGTTGAGATAACCCCGGGCCAGTCCGGCGCCTCCTATGCAAATTTCTCCGACCACTCCTACCGGCAATAATTGCTCGCGGGCATCAAGGATATATATTAAATAGTTACTGATGGGACGGCCGATAGGAATGAGTGGGTAAGCCGTAATATTACCATCTATTCTGAATAGCGTAGAAGAAATAGTTGCCTCGGACGGTCCATATTTATTATAGAGAGCGACTCCGTGCCTGACTTTTTTAAACAGATCGGGAGGGCAGATATCTCCTGCCGACACAATCCTTTTCAATGAATCTCCTCTGGTCAAATCAATTTGTCGCAGCAATGCAGGTACGGCATGCAAATGAGTGATTTTTGACTTATCGATAAAATCATTCAATTCAGTCGCATCCGCGACTAGAGTGTTTCTAATGAGATATAAAGATGCGCCGGCTAAAAGGGGTAGGAAAATCTGCTCGATGGAGGCATCAAATGTGAAATTGGCCAGTTGCAAAATGCGATCTGACGGGTCTAAGTCATATTCCGCGCCGATTGCAAAAAGGTAATTGATCAGCGACGTGTGTTCAATCAGTACCGCTTTAGGACGTCCTGTCGACCCCGAAGTAAAAATGACATAGGCCAGGTCATTAGGTTTGTTGATCCTCTTCAGATCGCCGCCATTATAGTTGCTTTCCCGTTTCCGGAATCTTTCCAGCTCTGTTACATCCAAGATGACCTTACAACGGCAATCCGTCAGGATCTGGTCGATGCGGGCGTCAGGAGAACCCGGATCAATGGGGACATATGCGCCTCCCGATTTTAGCGCTCCGAGTATGCTTATGACCAACCATTCGCTGCGATCCAGCTTTATACCTATTATATCCTCCCGCTGTATATCAAAGGTATTCCGCAGATAACCTCCCAACTGATCTGACAATTCGTCCAATTCCTTATAACTCAATTTCGTTTCATCGAAAACGAGGGCGATATTATCAGGGTTTTTGGAGACCCGTTCATCCCACACCTGTATCAGCGTCTTATCTTCAGGATAGTCAGTCACGTTGTGATTGAATTCCGTTAGCAGCTGCTGTTTTTCCTTTTCTTCCAGATAGTTCAATTGCCGGATGGGCAGGGACGGCTGCTCTATGCCCGACTGCAATAATTGTTTGAAATGTGTGCTTAATCGTCCGATAGTATCCTTATGAAAGATATCGGTATTGTATTCGATTTGTAACCGCAATTCATCTTCTGCTTCGAAAAAGGAAAAGGTTAAGTCGAATTTACTAACCGGATTTTCAGATTCTTCATATTTGCATACATTTACTCCCCCATGCAGACCTTCGGCACCGGAATGACCATTGTTCTGTAATACGACCAGGACATCGAACAGCGGATGCCGGCTGATATCCCGGTGATGCGATAATTCAGCTACCAGTTCGTCAAATGGAAAATCCTGGTGCTCATATGCCGCCATGGCTACTTCGCGGACCTGCTTCAGCAATTCACGATAACTATATCCTCCATTAAACCTTGTCCTTAAGGCCACCGTATTAATGAAGAACCCCAATTGACCTTCCAGGCCGATATGGCCCCGCCCGGCAAGGGGTGTACCAAGAATGATATCCTCCATTCCCGTATAACGGTACAGCAGTGCGTTAACAATGGCGACAAGTCCCATGAATAAGGTACTCTCTTCTTCCCGGACAAGTATTTTGAGTCGTCTTGTCGCTAATTCGTCTATTGTCGTGCATATCCTTTCTCCGTTATAGGTCTTTATAGCCGGCCGGCTTTTATCTTCCGGCAGGTTCAGCTGCGGCAATTCTCCTTCAAATTGTTTAGCCCAATAATTTTTATGCGCCTTCAAGATCTCTCCTTGCAATTGTTCCTGCTGCCAGACCGAGTAATCCTTATATTGAATGTGAAGGGGCGCCAGAGGATCGGAAACTCCGTTGATGCGGGATTGATACAATGCCAGTAATTCAGAGATTAGAATGCCCATGGACCAGCCATCGCTGATGATATGATGCATGACATAGACCAATACCCATTGATGGTCCGCCAGTTGGTAAAGACTGGCCCGCATCAGGGGACCTATGCTCAGATCAAAAGACTGGTCCAGGTCTTGCCGTATCAGCGATGCCAGGTTGTTTTCCTGCCTTTCACTTACCGGTCTTAGATCCAGATAGACCATCCTGAAAGATGACGCTTCCGGAGCATGTATGTGCTGGCGGATATCCCCCTGCTGATCCTCCCTGAAAACAGTCCGCAGGATTTCATGCCGGGCAATCAATCTATCGAAACTGTAAATAAGAGCCGGGACATCCAATTCCCCTTCCAAGCGGTATATTCCGGGCACATTATAGGCCCGGCTTGCCTCTTCAACCTGGGCCCCGATCCATAATCTGCGTTGGGCAGAGGAAAGAGGATAATCCGGCTGCGGATCGGCCGGTACAATATCCGCCCAGGAACCTTTACCGGCGCCACTTATCAGCCGTGCCAACTCTTCCGGGATGGGAGCGGAAAAAAGCTCGCTTATTGTTATACGCGCATCGAATTCCTTATTTATCAAGCTCACCAGTCGGGTAGCGTTCAGACTATGACCACCCAGATCAAAGAAATTCTCCGTTACTCCAATCTGTTGTTTACCAAGGATTTTCTGCCATACCAATACCATTTTTCTCTCCATTTCATTCCGGGGTGGAACATACTCCTCATCAGCGGATAGACCTACCTCTTCCGGATCAGGAAGGCCTTTTCTGTCCACTTTCCCATTCGGAGTTACCGGTAAGGATTTCAACTGAACGTAATAAACAGGAAGCATGTAGGACGGCAAGGTCCTGCGCAAATGTGCACGAATCCCCGAGACGTTCAATGCCTCCCCATTCTTCCCCGAGATATATGCCACTAATTCTTTTTCGCCGATCCGGTTCGATCTGGCTATTACAACAGACTCGCGTATCTCAGGATGTTTTTGCAGTACATTTTCTATTTCTCCCAATTCTATACGGTAACCTCTTATCTTAACCTGGTCATCCTTCCTGCCAATAAATTGAATGCTCCCATCCGACTGCCATCGGCCCAGGTCACCGGACTTATATAACCGCGTCCCTTCCATGAAGGGGTTCGGGATGAATTTTTCAGCCGTCAGTTCGGGCTTGCGTAAATAACCTCTGGCCAGACCGGCTCCTCCAATACATATTTCACCTATTACTCCTTCCGGGCGTAATCTGTGCCGCTCGTCCAGTATATATATTTGCGTATTGAATATCGGTTTGCCGATCGGAATATTCGAAGAACCGGCATTCACATGATAGCTTGTTGCCACCACGGTATTTTCCGTAGGGCCGTAATTATTGATGATTGCATATTCTCTTTTTACAAACGAGTTTAGCTTGTCGCCCCCTACTAATAAATAGCGCAATGAACCAACAGGCATCTCCATCAACTGTTCGCCCATTTGAGTGGGAAGAAAACTGATCGTTATTTTATTCTTCCCGTAAAAGGATGCCAATTCCGGGCCATTGAGTCGAATTTTTTCGGATACAATATAGAGTGAGGCCCCCGTTATAAGGTAGGGAAAAAGTTCCCAGACAGATGCATCAAACCCCACGCCTGCGTATAAGGTGGCATGGTCTTCCCGCGTAACGGAGAAATGAGTGATGTGCCAATGACACAAATTCATTAAGTTCCGGTGTTCGATCATGACACCTTTAGGCAACCCCGCAGATCCGGATGTATAGATGACATATGCCAGGTCTTCGCTGCGAGGAACCGTTGCAAACGCATCCGGCTGGTAGTCATTTCTCACCATGTTAAAAGCGGCCAACATTTCCGTGTCAATGACTGTTATACATCCGCTGTCTTCTATCATGTAGCTGATACGATCCGAAGGGTACGCGGGATCGATAGGCACATAAGCCGCTCCCGTTTTCAATGCCGCCAGGACAGCAATGACCTGCCATTCGCTTCGTTCAAGCAAAATGCCTATTAAGCAGTTTCCTTTTATAGCATATTTTTCGATCAGAAACCTGCTGAATCGGCTCGCCTCTTGGTTGAGTTGCCGATAAGTGAAAGTCAAATCATTGAATACCAATGCGATGCTCTCCGGTGTTTCGACGGCCTGCCGTTCGAACAGCTCGAGCACCGTCCGAAACTCCTGAGAATGGACCCGGGGAGTGTTAAATTCAAAGAGGATTCTATGCCGTTCCGCGGTGCTGATATATTCCAGTTCCTGAACAGCCATAGAGGGGTTGGTAATGATAGCCTCCAAAAATTGTATGAAATGATCGGCCAAACGTTCTATGGATTCCGTAAAATAGATATCGCTATTGTACTCAATCCGGGCTTTTATTTCGTCCTTATACTCTGAAAAATTAAAAACAATATCAAATTTGCTGCTACCCGCCGCGACCTTTTTTTCATATTTTTCGAAGGTCAGGCCATCCGGTTTTTGCTGTTCCTGCCCGATGCCTGTTCCTGAATGATCCAGGGCCACCATTACGTCAAACAAGGGATTTCGGGCCCTGTTTTTCACCAGCTTCAAATCTTCCACCAGCTTGTCATAGGGATATGCCTGGTGTTCATAGGCTTCCAGGATGGTGTTTTTAACGGTCTTCAGTAAGTCAGTAAAAGACCGGCTGCCATTAAACCGGGTTCTTATAGCCAGCGTGTTAACATAAAAGCCTATCTGGTCTTCCAGATCGGCATGGATCCTGCCCGCTATCGGGCTGCCGATTATCATATCTTCCTGGCCGGTATACCGGTAGAACAGCGCTTTAACAACCGCCAGTAAACCCATAAACAATGTCGCTGCCTCTTCCTGGCAAAGCATTCTTATTCCGGTAGCGAGCTCAGCCGAAATGGTTTTATATATTACTCCCCCATTATAGCTCTTTATGGCCGGGCGCGGTCTGTCTTCGGGGAGTTCGAGCACGGGGAGCTCCCCATCCAGTTGTTTCATCCAGTAAGCCTTGTCTGCACTAAGGCTGCCATTATCCACCTGTTCCTGTTGCCAGCAAGCATAATCCTTATATTGGATACGTATGGGGATCAGCGGATTTGCCTCCTGTCTATCATGGGTCCTGTACAGGATCAGCAATTCCCTTATGAGAACCTGCATGGACCATGCATCGCTGACGATATGATGCATCGTGCAGATAAAAAACCATCTATCGTCTCTCACCCGGAACAAAACAGCTCTTAGCAGCTTACGTGACCGGAGATCGAAGGATTTGTTCGTTTCATTCTCAAGGCATGCCTCCAATTTTTTCTCCCATTCTCTCTCCTGCCTTAAATCATGCTGTTCGATGCTAAATGACGTGTCTTCACAGGGAATGACAAATTGCCGGATTTCACCGAACTCATCTTCCTTAAACAAGGTCCTTAAGATTTCATGTCGTTCAATCACGTCGGTAAAGGATTTCTCCAGAGCCGGGCAGTTTAAATTCCCTTCGACTATATAGATTCCGGAAATGTTATACGCTATGCTCCCTTCAGCCGACTGACTTAGTATCCACATCCTACGTTGGGCCGAGGACAAGCGATAATATGGGAGGACGGGGGCAGTCGGAATATTTCCCACGAAAGCAAAATCGGCAGACTTCTGATCGTTTTGAGTCAAAAATGTGATCAGTTCACTCTTTTTCTCCCTTATTTCGGCAATCAGTTTTGGATTAACATGCGCCTGCTCGGCAAATATTTTGAGCTTGCCGTCAATGATTTCCAAAAAGATTTTATTATCGCTGATTTCCTTCAATAGATTTTTCATGGACCCCTATTATATTTCTATTTCGATGAGGTTTGCCTTGTTTTTTTTCTGTTTGTGCTGCTCCAGGATAAAAGAAATCCGATCGGCGATATTTTCGATCCTGGGATCCGTAAATATACTTTCCAAATTAAGCCGGACCTTGAATTCATGGTTTATTTCCGAGACCAATTTAGCGGCCTTCATGCTGTGTCCTCCAAGGGTGAAGAAATTATCTTTAATGCCGATGGTTTGCGCTCCCAATATTTCCTGCCAGATCAGCACCAGTTTTTCTTCTATAGCATTTCGCGGCGCCACATAATCACTACAACCGATCAAAACCGTATCTTCCGGATCCGGCAATTTTTCTCTGGCGATTTTACCATTTAGGTTCAGGGGCCAGGACTCTAATTGAACTAAATAATCAGGCACCATATGGACCGGTAACAGGCCACTCAGGTAATCCCGGATTTCCGGTGCTTTTACAAGCGTTCGGCTAACAAAATAAGCCACAAGGCGTTTTTCCTCATCTTTCCATTTTGCCAGCACCAGCGCGGAATCTATATCTTTATGCCGTTGCAAAGCGCTTTCTATCTCGTCAGGTTCGATCCGGTATCCCCTGATCTTTATTTGATGATCTTTTCTGCCGGCCATCTCGATATTGCCGTCCGGTAGCCACCTGCCAAGATCGCCTGTCTTGTATATGCGTTTTCCTTTCCTGAACGGATCGGCAATGAACTTCTCTCTTGTCAGTTCCGGATTATCCAGGTAACCTCTGGCTACACCGTCTCCTCCTATACAAATTTCCCCCGTCACACCTATCGGTTGTAAAATCATGGCCTCGTTCAGAATGTATATATAAGTATTGTGTATAGGCTTGCCGATCAGTATTTCGGGCGCATCGCCGATCCTGTAAGCAGTGCTGTAAGTGGTCGTTTCGGAAGGCCCATACAGATTCCTTATTTCCATTCTCCGACAATCGAGCTTTAAGAGATATTTGCCGGGAATCTGTTCGCCTGCCATATTCAATACGCTGACAGAGCCGAGATCCGGCTTTTCATCGAGTAAAAACCCTATCACTGAAGGCACCGCATTGATCAGTATCTTTTTATCAATAGCGATATATTGTGGAATGGACAATCCATTTTTAAGGACTCTCAGCTTTTTTCCTGTGCTGAGTGTATAAAATATCTCGAAAATTGATAAATCAAAACAAATAGAAGTTGAAGCCAGGACGACTTCAAAGTCGGATGTCAAAAATTCGTTACCGCACCAGTTAATAAATGCAACCGCATTTCTATGCTCTATCATTATTCCTTTTGGCTGGCCGGTGGAACCGGATGTATAAATAATGTAGGCCAGGTCGTCCTGGTCAGCCACAAATTCCGGATTGTGAATATCGTATGCTGCCTGTCTCTTTTTGAATTTATCCAATTCTTCATCATCGATTAAAATCCGGCATTTACTATTTTCCAATATATAATTACGTCTTTCGAGGGGATATTCAGGATCAATCGGAACATAGGCTCCGCCAGCCTTCAGTATGCCTAGCATCGCTATGACCATCCACTCATTCCGGCTCACTTTGAGTCCAACGAGGTCACCCCTGCGGCATTCAAGATCTCGACGTAAATAATTGGCGAATTGATTTGCGCTTTCATTCAGCTGCGCGTAGGTCAGCCTATCATTTTCGAAGATCACTGCGATATCATCGGGTGTTTTGACAACCTGCAGTTCAAACAAATCCGTGATCACCCGATCTTTTACATATTCTGTTTCCGTCTGATTAAATGCAACCAGCAGCTGCCGCTGTTCCGGCTGTTCCAAAAAGTTCAATTGCCTGATCGGTAGAAAAGGTTGTTCGACGACACACCGGAGAATTTGCAGTAAGTGACGGGCCATCTGATCCGCATAGACCTTATCATAAAGGACGGAATTATATTCGATTTGCAGGAGCAGATTTTCCCCTGCCTCCTCAAAATTGAAAGTAAGGTCTAATTTACTGACCGTACTGATCAGACCTTCGTATGGGGACACGTGAAGGTCATTCCATTCCAATTTATTTACCGACATACCCTCTGCGTTTTGAAATATGACCATTACGTCGAACAGGGCATTTCTGCTCATATCCCATTGCAGTTGCAGATCATTCACCAATTCGTCAAATGGATAGGCCTGGTGCTCATAGCCTTCCAGAACCATATTTTTGATCGTAGATAATAATTTGTCAAAAGTATCATCTCCTTTAAACTGTATCCTTAACGCAAGGGTATTCACGTAAAGTCCGATCTGATCCTGTAAATCCGGGTGTTCTCTTCCTGCGACAGGAATACCTATGACAATATCTTCCTGGCTGCTATACCTGTGCAGTAAAGTATAAACCAGCGAGACCACGCCCATAAACAAAGTTGCGCCCTGCGATTGTACCAGGGATTTTAACTTTCTGGTTAAACCAGCATCCAGGGTCTTTCTGATTGTTCCTCCGGCATAGGTCCTTATAACCGGCCTTTTATTGGCGCCGGGCAGAACGAGGGCTGGCAATTCTCCCTGCAATTGCTGCAACCAATATGCTTTATGCTGCAAAAGTTTCCCCTGAAGCAGTTGATCCTGTTGCCATGCCGCGTAGTCCTTGTATTGGATTGCCAGGGGGTGCAGCATGTCTACCGTATTTTTGCAACAGGCATTATAATAGATTGACAGCTCTTTAGTCAATATGTCCATCGACCATCCATCTCCGAGGATATGATGCATCACGTACACGAATATCGATCGTGTTGCGGATAAAGGATACAGTTCGGCATGGAGCAATGGACCGGAATCAAGATTGAAAGGTCGTTCGCAGGCTTCCAATAGAAGGCGATCGATGTCACTTTCCTTTGTCACGCTCCGGGTCGATATGCTGAATCTTACATGGTCCGGTGGATTTATGTACTGCCTGATATTCCCTTGTTCATCTTCCTTGAACACGGTCCTCAGACTTTGATGCCTTCTGAGCAACATGTTGAAGGATTTTTCCAATGCTGCGAGGTTGAGATTTCCTTCGAAGACATGAACTCCCGCCATGTTATAAGCCCGGTTTCCTCCCGTCAACTGGCTCAGGACCCACAAACGCCGCTGTCCGGAAGACAAGGGATAATGAGGTTGATTTCCGACGGGAACAATACGGGAATAAATAGTCCTTTTCGCCTGCCTGATCAATTGCGCCTGCATTTCAAGAATGGGTGCAGAGAATAGCTCGTTGATCGTCAATTTAACATCAAACTCCTTATGTATCCGGCCGGTCAGACGCATGGCTTTTAAACTGTGACCGCCGGAAATAAAAAAATTGTCCTTTATACCGATACGCTCTTTGCCTAATATATCCTGCCAGATCAGAATAAGCCCTTCTTCGATTTCGTCTTTTGGAGATACGTAAGCTATCTCATCAGAAAGGAGGGTTCCCGCGGTATCCAGCAGTTTTTTCCGGTCAATTTTGCCGCTGGACGTCATAGGGAATATCTCGACCCTGATATAGCGGGACGGCACCATATAATCCGGCAAAATTGTCGCCAGGTACGCCCGCAATTCGCCGGAAACAACCGGCACCTTACTTATTATATAGGCGGCTAGTTCTTTTCCGCTTTCTCTTCGCTCAGGGGCGAGGATTACAGCCGCATCGATGGCAGGATGTTCCTGCAAAATGCTTTCTATTTCCCCCAACTCTATGCGATAGCCCCGGATTTTTACCTGGGTGTCCATTCTGCCAAGGAATTCGATGTTGCCATCCGCCATCCATCGCCCCAGATCCCCGGTCCGGTACATGCGTTCGCCCGGAAAAAACGGATCCTCAACAAACTTCTGTGCAGTCAACTCCGGCCTGTTCAGGTATCCTTTCGACAACCCTATCCCGGCTATACATATCTCTCCTTCCACCCCAATGGGCAGCAGATGACCATATTTATCTGTAATATACATCCGCATATTCCATATCGGCCGGCCGATGGGGATCCTTGTGTCCTTCCATGATGTTGTATAATAAGTGACATCAATAGAAGCTTCGGTCGGCCCATAAAGGTTGTGGACAGGTATATCCATTATGTCGTACCAGCTTTTTACCGTCTCCGCGAGTAGCTCCTCCCCGCTGGCGATTATTCTTCTTAAGCTTTTTAGTAACGGGAGATGAGTATCATCATCAGTCAAAGTCCGGACGAATGCGGCAAACATACCGGGAACAAAATGAAGACAAGTGATCTTATATTCCTTGATAAGGTCCAGGATTCTTTCGGGAGAACGGGCATCTTCTTTTTGACACAGAACCATCTTCGCGCCCATGCACAGAGGCAGGAAAATTTCCCAAACCGATACATCGAAAGTAAAAGTCGTTTTTTGCAGAATGACGTCGTCCGCATCAAATTCGAATTGCCGCCACATCCATTCCAACCGGTTGATTATTCCCCGGTGCTCCAGCATGCACCCCTTAGGTCGTCCGGTGGAACCGGAAGTGTAAATTACATAAGCCAGATCTGTTGATTTATTGGTTGGACGGTGGCTTTCCGGGCCCGGGGAATGCCCGATCTTTGCAAACCTTTCCATTTCCGCGCCATCCAATATAACTTTACAACCGCTATCTGATAATATATAAGCCACTCTTTCCTCGGGATAATCCGGGTCGACCGGCAAATAGGCAGCTCCGGCCTTTAGAATGCCCAGTATAGCGATGATCATCAAATCTCCGGGATACAATTTTACCGCTACGATGTCATTGGGTCCTATCAGATAATGGATGCGCAGATAGTGACCTAACCGGGCACTCCTTTCATCAAGCTGTTTGTATGTCAAGCTCGTCTTTTCCTTCATCACAACGGCTATTCGGTCCGGAGTTTTAGCAACCTGATCCTCAAATAAATCCAGCAGTGTCTTTTCCCTGCTAAAATCCGCTTTTGTATCATTGAAAGCCGTAAGGATCCGATGAGACTCCTCTTCACTTAGGATTTTCACCGTCTGCACCGGCAAATTTGGACTTTCGAGAAATAAATGCAATAAATAACTAAATGACCGAAGTATTCCTTCCACCATCTTTTCGTGGAACAACTCTTTTCTATAATCAACCACCAGTTTCAAATCGGCGTCTTCTGAATACTCCAGTAAATGAAATGCAATGTCTTCCTGCTGCTCTCCGCTATGGATATAGTTAATAGCGACACAAGAATCTCCCAAATGAGCCGTATAGTCGTTTTTCTGGTAGGAAAAAAGGAGGTTATAAAAAGTGCCTTCCCGATTCAACTCTTCCGTAATGCAATAGGAGGGAAACCGCTGATGTTTATAACATGCTTTAAGTTCATCCTTCACGCTAATCAGTAATTTGGAAAATGTCTGATTTTCCTGCAGCGATAAGGTAAAGGGCAATACATTAACGAAGGCTCCCAATGTATTTTTAAAATTTTTGCTCCTCCTGTTGAAGACCGGAATCCCTATCGCCGGCATCTCATTATTATAGCATTTGTTTAACACAAAAATGGATGAAAGAAAATAATGAAAGACAGAGCAACCATAGGTGTCACATAAACGCTTTATTCTATCATAAAAATCTCTTGATATAACGATCTCCTGTCGTGAGGAAGACAGCGATAACGCCGTTGCCGACTGAAAACAAGATTGAAAACCCTTTACCCCGGTCAATCCGGATAGCCTTCCGAACCAAAAATCCCGATCATCGCTGAATCCTTTTGAACGCCTGTATTCCTTTTCTTCTTCAATAAAATCAGAGTAAGCGTGCAGGTTACGCTTCGAATCCCTGTTTTTATTATTTATATGTGCCGAATAAACCTCGGCTACAGAATTGAAAAACAAGGACATGGCATAACCGTCAAAAACGAGGTGATGAACCTTGGTGTACCAATAATGCCTATGCTCACCAGCTTTAAGAATCCTCACTTTGAGAAGGCTTTTCCCGGCATTTAGTTTTTCCCTGATATCCAGATCTATCCATTCCCGGCAAGATTGGTCCGGAATTTCCGAAAGAGAAAAATCAACGGAGGATATATCACATTTAACAAAACGATGATTTTCATCCAGCGGCTTATCATTAAACGCGTAATATCCCGTTTCAATGGCATCGGCATCAGCCAATACCTCTTCAATCGATGCGATCAAGGCCGGTTCATTCAACTCTCCCTCTATTAGGGCATAGCCCCCTACATTATAGAGCGACGAATCCGTATAGATATTTTGAGTCAGCCAAATCGCTTCCTGTATAGTGGAAAGGTCTTTCATAAATATGCCTGGTGACAACTGTAGTAAAGGGGAACACCTAAATAGCCATTAAATGTTCTTCAGGTAGTACGAGTAATATGTTTCTTTGGAGAAGGTCGATCCGAACGAGAAGCCTCTGTCTGTTGTTGCATTCCACAACTTCGCACGAAAGCCCCGTCAAGGCCCCCTCACGAATGACCAATTGGCGACCAGGTTGAAAGCGGAATTCGGAAACTTCTATCTCCTTTACCTGATTGGTTATTAATTTTATGTCGTCGATAATTTTATCGCTGACTTTTGCGATCTCTTTACCCGATCTGACATAGTACAGGGCCCCTTCGGCATCCATACCGTCATAGTAATTTTGAATATCAGTCAGGTAGAGGAAAACATAGGACGGAAACAGAGGCTCGTCAACGTATTTTTTCCGGTCATGCCAGGTCCGTAGAATTTTTCGGGTCGGCAGAAAGGAATCGATCTTTAATTCAGTCAGGTGGGTGTGGACTTTTTTTTCGTAGCGGGGTTTTGTATATAGGAGATACCATCCGGATCGGAATATACTCATGTGATAAGATTTATAGATCTCAGGCCATAGCTACCGCTACAGCAAGTAACATTGCGGGAAACTAAAATCAAACTATTTGAAATGGAGATAGACCTGAAGGCCGGCAAAGCATTCCATATTGAGGCCATTAGGCCAGGAATTCTGCTGCCGAAATAGTTTTTCAAGGAAGGGAAATCATGTAATCCAAAACAAATTAATCACAAAAAGACGGGATAATATTTAGTAGTGACCCTATTTTTTATTACGGTTTTTACTAATAAAGATGCAGAGACCTCGCGCCGGATCGGCATCGATGAATGGATCGCCCGGCATAATCCTTTAGCGATGAGCCCTCAAACCTTCACTTCTGAGCAGACCGACCCCTATAATCTTTTTATCAATGGCATACTTCAGCAAGCCTACCGTCGACTTTACTCCGATCTTCTCTTTGATATCCTGCCTGATCTTTTCAACGGACCGTACGCCTAAAAATAGCTCGTCAGCAATTTCTTTATTGCTTTTTTCTTCCCATATCAATTGCAGGATCTTCTTCTCCCTTTCATTGAGAAGCATAAGTGCGTCAACCGCACGAGCCTTTATGTTGTTCTGCTTATTCCAATAGAGCGCCTCGGTAAATATTCTGTTTTGATAGATGCCGTTGGCCGAAACAGTATGAATAGCCTGGACAAGATCCTCAGGCTCATCCGATTTGGAGATATAACCGTGAATGCCGGAATCCAGGAGGTCGCTGATCAGGTCCATATCGTTACTCATGGACAAAATCAATATTTTAATATCGGGATATTCGCTGCGTAACAACTGTATGGCATCATTGCCATTCAAACCCGGCATAAACAGATCCATTACTAAAACATCAACAGGAACGTTATTAAGCTTGCCTAATAAGTCCGCCATGTCGGTAGCCTGAATGACCACCTGAATATCTTTTTGTTCGGACAAATAATTTTTTAGAGTTTTTCTAAATAAGGAGTGATCGTCGACGATTGCGACGTGGAGAGGTCTGAATAGCATAAGGTTATAGTTATAAAGGTTTTTTCAATTCCAAAGAAATAACTATCATTTTATACAAACTATACTCTGATCTAAAAATAAATGGTAGACCTTACACATTTCCTACATGATATACTTCAGAGTAACCTTAACAACCGATGAGCGGGTACGAATTTTTCAACGATTTTTGAAGGGGAATTAATTATTCAGTGCTATATGTATATGCGCTAATAATATTCAATATACAATAAAATTCTTTATACAATAAAATTCAGTAACAAAAATATATGATTAGCTGCATACATGCTACTAATTAACACATCTTTAATATGCGTCGATCTGAAAATTAGCAATTGTTAACTATTTTACCCACTTCCGGGTAACACCTATTACGATGTCACCATTGTGCAGTGTATAGCATCAATGAAAAGTGTTGACAGAAAAAAACTTCATTTCAGCTCATTCGCCGAAAAAGCGAAGGGCAACAACAACCCCGATCGTTCCAGTGCAATAATTATTCCAGTCTCTCCGCCCAGTACCATGCGCACCGGTCGTCCCGTCCGCTGTTCGAATTCCTGCAGGGACTGCCGGCAGATACCGCAGGGCGAGATCGGCCGGTCGCTAATCCCATTCTCATTGTGATAACTGATGGCCAGCGTCCCGATGGGAACGCCGGGGTATAGAGAAGCCGCGGTCGACAGTAAAGTGCGCTCTGCACAAATACCTGCGGGGAAGGAAGCATTCTCCTGATTAGTGCCGGTAATGATCTCTCCATTAACCAGCCTGGCGGCAGCGCCTACGCGGAAATGAGAGTAAGGTGCGTAGGCATGGACAGTAGCCTCTCGGGCTAACTGCAACAGCTCCGCATCCGCCTTCGGCAGCTCGCTGTCCGAAGCATATTCTTCATACGAAAATCGAAGCTCTTTTTGTTGCACGTTCGACTATTAT
The DNA here is from genome assembly GCA_026225275.1 of Puia dinghuensis. GTDB lineage: Bacteria > Bacteroidota > Bacteroidia > Chitinophagales > Chitinophagaceae > Puia > Puia dinghuensis_B. The sequence continues at coordinate 39,611 of JAMFSL010000107.1, read as the reverse complement.
TTGATCTTCTGAAACAACCTCTTCCACCGCACCCCCTTATCCCAGCTCATCCAGATCAGCCATGCTTCGCCGACGACATGGTCTTCAGGTACAAAACCCCAGTACCGCGAATCCTGCGAGCCGTGACGGTTGTCACCCATCATCCAATAGTAATTCATCTTAAAGGTGTATTGCGTCACCGGCTGACCATTCAGGTAGAACTTCCCATCCTTCATCTCGAATTCGTTGCCTTCATAGACGCGGATAGCCCTTTCATACAGGAGATAGTTCCGAGCCGTCAGTGTCAGCGTTGCTCCTTTGGCCGGGATCCAGAGCGGTCCGTAATTGTCCCTCGACCAGGTATAGCTATTGACATAAGGATAGACACTCTGGTCACTGTCGATATCGGGCACAATGCTTTTGGCCAGTCCGCTGCTGAGCATCTTCTGATGCGCAGCCCAGGTCAGCAGCATGTCGAACTGATTCGGAATACCGGTCGGCCGGATTTCGTCCCCATTATTGATATCGAGATCGTAATCGTCCTTCATCGCCTGTTCATCCAGCGGCTGACCTTTGGTATCCACCGTATAGTTTGTCTCGGATTCCGGCGGAAAAGGCTGGGCCTGTCCGTTGATATACAGTACCTGGTTCTTGATTTGCAGGGTATCGCCGGCGATGGCTGTACATCGCTTGATATAATTCTCTTCTTTATCGACAGGCCGCAGCACGATCGGATATTGATCGGGATTACCCAGCACGATCTGCCGGCCGGAATCTTCATTGCCTCTTCCCAGTTCGCGGCATACTTCGTAGTAGGGCCGCTGAGACTGGAATTCCGGCAGGTTGATGACGGTATCACCATCCGGGAAATTGAAGACGACCACGTCGCCCCTCTTTACCGGGCTCGGGAACCAGCGGGTATAAGGGACTTTCACCCATTCCACATAGGAATTGCCATTGGTGACCGGCATGGTATTGTGTACAAAAGGAATGGATAGCGGCGTATTCGGGATCCTGGGACCGTAGCTGAACTTACTGACGAAGAGAAAATCATTGACCAGCAGTGTCTTTTCCATCGATCCGGTCGGAATAGTATAGGCCTCGAATACGAACGTACGGATCAGCGTGGCCGCTACGATGGCAAAGACCCCGGCATCGATCCATTCCCTGGCCGTTCCCTTCTTGTGCTTCCGCACCGGGCCGGCCCCTGTAAACTTCACTTTAGGATCAAAGCCGATCAGCGGAAAATAAATGATGGGCAGCAACGCCGCCATGGCATGTTCCCATAATTTGAATTTGCCGAACGTCTTCACGAATTCTACGTAGATGCCCAGGGAAATGAACCAGCCTACAACAGGAATGATCTGCCAGTACACCCAATGTTTGGGCCGTTCGGCCAATTGTAGCATGATCCAGGTATTGTAGAAAGGGACATAGGCCTTCCAGCCAGGAACACCGGCTTTTTCGAACAGTTTGGCCAGACCGATGGAAGGGAGAAGAAGGATGATAACCTGGATAAGAACAAGAACCAGCAACTGATGGGATGACATTCCTGATGTTTTTTAGAATTCGGGCAAATTTAGGCTAATAATTGGGCCCTCAAAGCATTGGCGTCGAAAGTTTTGCTAAAACCCCGGGGCCGGGCCATAAGCTTAATACGTCGCCTTTATCGTTTAAATATTACAAAAATTGTCTTAGTTTTCAAGATAAGATGAGCGAATTTACCATCAGGGACATAGAAAATCTGTGCGGGATCAAGGCCCATACGCTGAGGATCTGGGAGCAGCGTTACCAGATCGTCTCCCCCAACCGAAAGGCAAGCAATCACCGGCTATATGATAATGAGGATCTTAAGTATCTATTACGGATCGCATACCTGTATCACAACGGACATAAGATCTCCCAGCTGGCGAAACTGAGCGAAGACGAAATCACCCGCCTCGCCTTAAAAATGAAAGGAAATTACCCACGGTTGCGGATCTTAAAAAGTCTGGCTGACATGCAGGATTTTGCCAGGGGTAATTAGCGCGACCTGGGTAGCACGTAATTCTCGACGTCATCTTTGGAGATCGTCTTCCCCGACAGTATGATCAGGCGTTCGACAACATTGCGGAGCTCACGGATATTACCCGTCCAGTCATGCTGTTGCAACGCCAGGATAGCATTTTCTTCGATGGCCTTTTTGGCAATGCCATAATCGCCACAGATATCGATCAGGAATTTGTCGACCAGCAGGGGAATATCATCCTTGCGCTCATTGAGGGAAGGAACATGAATGATAATGACACTGAGCCGATGATAAAGATCGAGCCGGAAATTTTTTTCGTCTACTTCCTTCAACAGATCTTTATTGGTAGCGGCAATAACCCGCACGTCCACACTGATGTCTTTATCGCCGCCTACGCGGGTGATCTTTCCCTCCTGCAGCGCCCGCAATACTTTGGCCTGGGCGGTGAGGCTCATATCGCCGATCTCATCCAGGAACAGCGTACCACCGTTGGCCTGTTCGAATTTGCCGATCCGTTGCTTGACGGCGGAGGTAAAAGAACCTTTCTCATGGCCGAACAGTTCGCTCTCGATCAATTCGCTGGGGATAGCGGCACAGTTGACTTCGACCAGCGGGCTGTCGGCACGGTTGCTTTTTTCATGCACCCAGCGGGCCACCAGTTCCTTACCCACGCCATTTTCTCCCGTTACCAGGATACGCGCCTCTGTAGGAGCGACTTTCTCTATCGTCTCCTTGATCTTATGTATAGGGGTGGAAGATCCTACGATCTCCTGCACCTTGCTCACTTTACGTTTAAGCACTTTCGTTTCCGTCACCAGGGTCGTCTTATCCATCGCGTTGCGGATAGTAATGAGCAGGCGGTTGAGATCCGGCGGTTTGGAGATATAATCGTAGGCCCCTTTCTTGACGGCTTCCACCGCCGTCTCGATCGTGCCGTGTCCGGAGATCATGATAATGGGCACGTCGGGAACGGCCTCCCTGGCTTTTTCCAGGAACTCGATGCCATCCATCTTAGGCATCTTGATGTCGCAAAGGATCACATCGTATTCCTTTTCCTTTACCTTTTTAAGCCCTTCCTCGCCGTCACTTGCCTCATCCAGCTTATACCCCTCGTAGGAAAGAATCTCACTCAACGTCTTACGGATCGCTTTTTCATCGTCAATGATCAAAATATTCGACATGCTTCAAATTTACGGAAATAAATAAATTGATTAGGTTTGTTTTACATGAGTCTGCACCTCTATTCGACGGTATTCCCGGAACCGCTATCTCCCGCTGTCTTTCAGCAGCTGTTGAACCATCTGCCTGCCGGGCTTCAGCAAAAGGTATTGGCTTACAGAAGATGGCAGGATGCCTATGGCAGCCTGTTCGGCAAACTCCTGCTGAGAACGGCCTTAAGGCAGGCCGGGCTGCCCGGCGAGTTGACGGATTTGCGGATCACCCCCTTTGGCAGACCGTACCTGGAGGTCGGCCAGGATGCGTCAGGCGGCAGCGCAGATTTCAATATTTCGCATTCCGGTAACCGCGTCGTTTGCATCCTAAGCACACAGGGTCGGGTCGGCATCGACCTGGAAGAGATCCGGGACGTCGCCATCGACGATTTCCAATCCCAATTCACGGCTGCAGAGTGGTCTGCTATTACCCGGGCAGCCTCACCGTTGCAGGTATTTTATCATTACTGGACGGCCAAGGAAAGCCTGATCAAAGCGGATGGCAGGGGGCTGCAGATTCCACTGACCAGCATTGACATTGGTGCCGACCCAAAGGTTTTGGTGAACGGCACCCTCTGGCATATCCGGAATATGCCTGTTTTTCCCCATTATTCCTGCCATATCGCATGTGACTATCCTATCGGTCCCGTGACGGCCGAAGAGATCGGCCCGGATAAATTTTAACTATACATTATAAATCAATCAGTTACGGCTTTCATCTGCTAAAATCAGGATATCGTAATTATCCTACGTAAAATACCTTGCAAAAAAGATCATCAATGATTACCTTAGCTGTATCCAAGTTACTATGCAAAAACACCTATTTTTTAATCCAACAAAATATTCCCTATGAGTCAGGAACTCGACATTCGTCCCATCCCCACCGGTAAAGTACTTTTCAGATTAACCCTTGTCGGTTGTTTATTGTTAGGCTGTGTATACGGCTTTCTGGTGCTGTTCAATACTGCGCTGGCGGCAATGAAATAATGAAGTAAAAACACACTGCATTGTAATAAGAAAACCCACCAAAAGGTGGGTTTCTTCTTTATTCGTAGTTCGGCTCTTTATTCGGCTCTTTATTCGTTGCCCAGCGGATTACTTTTTAAGATACATCACCTCTTTAACCAGTTTGACCGTCCGGGCAACATCCGGCAGCGCCAGCGCCACCAGATTCGGCGCATAGTGGAGGGGTGCATCAGCAGACGTAATGCGGCGGATCGGGGCGTCCAGGTAGTCGAAGCCTTCTTTCTGAATGCGGTAGCTGATCTCAGAAGAGATAGAGGCAAAGGGCCATTGCTCTTCCACGATCACCAGCCTGTTGGTCTTCTTCACACTCTCCAGGATGGTCATCCAATCGAGGGGACGGATGGTCCGGAGATCGATCACTTCGGCGCTGACGCCTTCCTTTTCCAGTTCTGCAGCGGCGCCCAAAGCGACTTTCATCATTTTATTGTAGGAGACGATCGTGACGTCTTTCCCTTGCTTCTTTACATCGGCCTTGCCGATCTCGATATAATATTCCTCTTCGGGAACCTCTGATTTATCGCCGTACATGACTTCGCTTTCCATGAAGACGATAGGATCCTCTTCATAGCGGATCGCCTGCTTCAACAGGCCTTTGGCGTCATAACCATTGCTGGGAGAAATGACTTTGATGCCGGGTATATTGGCGTAATAGCTTTCAAAAGCGGTGGAGTGCTGGGCGCCGAGCTGGCCGGCCGAGCCGTTAGGCCCGCGAAAAACGATGGGACAGCCTACCTGGCCGCCGCTCATCGCCAGCATCTTGGAGGCCGTATTCAGGATCTGGTCGAGAGGCAAAACAGCAAAATTCCAGGTCATGTACTCCACGATGGGGCGGAGACCGTTCTGTGCTGCGCCCACAGCTACTGCCGTAAATCCCAGCTCGGAGATAGGCGTGTCGATCACCCGCTTGGGGCCGAATTCATCCAGCATCCCCTGGCTGACCTTATAGGCGCCATTGTATTCCGCCACCTCTTCTCCCATCAAAAAAACCCGGTCATCGCGCCGCATTTCTTCATTCATAGCTTCGCGCAGAGCCTCCCTAAAAGCGATTTGTCTCATGCCGCAAAAATATCCCATGTCGGGGAGATTATCAAATTGTGTTTTGGGGCCGGCTCTGATCGCTGGCCGGATCGCCGGGCGCTCGGTTATGCCTCTTCGAAGGTCAGCATAAAGCTGGTTCCTTCACCCAATTGGGAGTTGACGTCGATGCCTGCCCGATGGGATTGCAGGATGTTCCAGGTTGCCGCCAGCCCCAGCCCAAACCCATTGGTTTTCGACGTAAAATAGGGCTCGAATATCCGTGAAATGTTTTCTTCCGGGATACCACTGCCATTATCATTAATATATACTTTATAGTGCCGGTCTTCCTTCCGGATCGAAATGGTGATGACCCCGGATTGGGGAGGAACTGCCTCTACGGCATTGATCACGATATTGAGCAATGCAATCCTCAACTTTTCCTTGTCGGCCATCACAAATGCCGGCCGCTCGGGGTAGGCCAGTTCGAGCCGGATATTTTTCAGCGAGATCCTGTCCGATGCCGCCGATAAGGTAGAATCGATGATCTCTTGCAGACCTGACTTTTGCAGCGAGATCTCGGCAGGGCGTGAAAGATCCAGCAGCTCGGAGATCAGGGTATCGATGCGGCCGCAATTGCGGGCGATAATGTCGAGGTAGATATTGGCGTCTTCACTGTTAAGCTCCGGCTTGAGCTGTTCGACCGACAGGTTGATGTTGGTCAATGGATTTCTCACTTCGTGCGCAAGCGTCCGGAGCAAAGTGGCCGTGCCGCGCAGCTTTTCAATCTGGAAAGTAGCCCTTTCGATCCGTTTGAGGTTGGTGATATCGTGGATGATCCCCTGGATATAAGTTTCCCCGCTGGCGTATGCCTGCCGGGAAATGGACAGGATACAATTCCTCCTTTCCTTGTTGCGGGTCATCAGCTCTACCTCAAGGTCTTCTACTTCGCCGACCCTGGTCAGCTTTTCCTTCAGTAGCTCGGCAGCTTCTTTCCGCGCAAACAGATTGTAAAGGCTAAATCGCAGGATATCCTCCTTATTGTATTTAAAAAGCTCGCAGGTAGCGTTGTTGACGTCCCGGAAGACCAGGTCTTCACCGGTCAGGAAGACACTGTCCTTGGACCGTTCGAACATGCTCCGGAACTTACGCTCGTTGATGCGCAGCGCCTTGATATAGGAGCTCCTTTCCAGCGCATAACGGATACAGCGCTCCAGCTTTTCGGTATTGATCTCCGACTTGACCAGGAAATCCACCGCCCCGATGGTCATGGCCTGGATATCGACTTCACGGTTTCCGATGCCGGTGAGCAGTACCAGCGGATCTTCACAGCCAAGGGCTTTGGCGTCCTGCAATAGTTCCAGGCCCGTCTTTTCGCCCAGCAGGTAGTCGACAAAATAGAGGTCATAACCGGCCTGGGCTATCCGGCTCAATGCCTCACCGTAGTCATAGCACCAGTCGATCTGAAAAGCTTTTTCAGGGATATCTTTGATGCATGCCTCTATGATCAGAAAATCGTCCTGATCATCCTCAATAATCAAAATTCGTGTTGGCAAGTTCGACCCCATACTGCTAATGTATGAATTTGGTGATTATTTCTCATTTTTCTCCCGGAGACCTGTCGGTTCGGGCACCAGCTCTTCTTTTTTGGGGGCCTGCAGCGGCAGCGACACGATAAAGACGGCGCCTTCTCCCGGCTTGCCCAGTGCTGAAATGAAACCCCGGTGCATATCGACGATCTTCTTACACAATGCAAGACCAATGCCCGTCCCTTCATATTCCACATTGGAGTGCAGCCGCCGGAACATATCGAAGATCTGTTCTCCATATTTCTGGTCAAACCCAATGCCATTGTCCTCTATATAGATCCTCCCATACCGGGTCTCCGATTCCCGGCCATTCATCCCGGTCGTTGCCGGCCCCTCTTCATACCTGATCCGTACCCTGGGCGTCTCTGTCTTTTTGGTGTATTTAAGGGCATTGCTGATCAGATTGGAAAATAGCGGCCCCATCAGCACGGTGCTGGCGGGTAAGATGGGCAGGGGGTCGATAACGATCTCCGCATTTTTCTCCCGGATGACGGCGTCCATCTCAGAGAGGACTTCCCGAATGACGCCGTTAAGGTCGACCTCTTCGAAAGACTGTTTTTCTGCCGAGATCTTGGAGAACCGGAGGATATCGTTGATCAGGTCCTGCATCCTCCGGGACACCTCCTGTATCCGGGACAGGTAGACCCGCGCCTCATTGCCCATATTATTATTGTCTGCACCGGCCAGCAGCCGGTCGCTGAACATCCGGATCTTCCGCAAGGGCGCCTGCAGGTCATGTGAAGCCATAAAAGCAAACAGATCAAGGTCTTTATTGGCCGTCTCGAGCCGGGAGATATTTTCGAGCAGCTGCCGGTTGAGCTCGGTGACCTTTTGTTCGGAGGCGATACGTTCGGAAATCTCGAGCTCGAGGTTCCTATTGATCGCCACCAGTTTTTGTTCCTGCGCGATCAGCCGCTGGCTCTTCCGGTACAGTTCTACGAAGACGCTGACCTTGGCCCGCAATAGCTCAGGATTGACTGGTTTGTAGATATAGTCTACGGCCCCTGCCCTGTAACCCTTGAAGAGATTCTCTTCGCCATAATTGTTGGCCGTGATAAAGATGATGGGAATATGTCGCAGCCTCTCCCGCTCGTAAATGAGGGAGGCTGTCTCGAATCCATTCAGGTTCGGCATCTGGACATCCATGAGGATCAGTGCGAAATCAAAGTCGCCGAGCAGCAGCTTCAATACCTGCCGCCCTGAAGTAGCTTTGACAAACCGATAACCATCGGGCTCCAGAACAGTCTCCATGGATAGAAGATTGTCTTCCCGATCATCGACTAACATGATCTTTGGTTGCATGCATTGGATTATTTATAGAACCACACGCGCATCAGGGACAACAATTGGTCTATTTTAAGGGGTTTTGTGATATAATCGGAAGCACCGGCCTCGATACATTTCTGTCGGTCACCTTTCATAGCCTTGGCAGTCACTGCAATGATCGGCAAGGTATTGTTTTTATGCTCACGCCGGATCTTTTGCGTGGTTTCATAACCGTCCATTTCCGGCATCATGATATCCATCAGCACCATATCCACCTTCTGCTTGTCGTCATTGATGATCTGAATGGCTTCCTTACCGCTCTCCGCCGTGACGACATTGATATTATATCGCTCAAAAACGGTGGTCAGGGCAAAAAGATTGCGCACGTCGTCATCCACGACCAGCACATTTTTCCCGGTAAGGATATCGTCCTTCATCCGGATGTTCTCGATCACCCTTCGTTTTTCAGGCGGAAGTTCCCGGTGATTGATATGCAGATGCAGCACGGTTTCTTCCAGCAGATGCTCGAGGGAGTTCACCCCTTTGAGCAATATCGTATTGGAAGTCCGGTTGAGGTGGTTCAGCTCTTTCTTATCGAAATCCTTCGCCGAATAGACGATGACCGGCGTCAGCTTGTTCTTACTCTCACTAACTTCCCTGACCAGGTCGATACCGGAAATGTCGGGCAGCGTATAATCCAGGATGATACAGTCGAAGTTCCTGATGTCATTTTCCTGCAGCGCTATTTTGCCGGTCGCCGCAATGGTGACATCCATATTATCGCCCTGCAGCATCTTGCTGATCTGCGATGACTCGATCTCATTGTCCTCGACGACCAGGATCTTCCGGACATCTTTTCCGTGGAAAGAGACGATATCTTCGAAGAGCTCGCTGAGCGCCTCATTCTCGAGGGGCTTCAGCAGGAAGCTGCGGGCGCCGCGTTTGAGGGCCAGCGACCTGTTCTCTTCTCCCGAGATCAGGTGGATGGGGATATGCCGGTAGTTCAGATCATTGCGGAGCAGATCCAGCACTTTCCAGCCACTGGTATCCGGTAACTTGACGTCCAGGGTGATCGCAATGGGCGTGAAGCGATTGACGAAATCGAAGACTTCGATATAGTTCGTGGCTACGACGGCCTTGAGGTCATATTGATGCGCCTTTTCGATGATGATCTTGCCGAAACGGAGGTCGTCTTCCACTATCAGCACGATCCTTTCGCCCTGTTGGATATTCGACCGGTCATCGCCGGCATCATTGATCATTTCGCTGACGATATGCATCTTGGGGGAGTCCATCATCTCGCCGGTCACCCGTAGGGAATTGAGCAGGGTATCGAGCTCCCCGCTGCTGGCTCCGAGCTGCAGTTGCTGGTAGGCATTGATATTGTCCGACGCCTCCCTGGAGATCAGCCCGGTGCTCTCTACGGGCACGAACAGCGTAAAGGTGCTGCCGCGGCCGGGATTGCTCTCCAGTTCAATCGTGCCGCCCAGCAACTCTGCCAGCCCGCGACTGATGGACAGGCCCAGACCTGTCCCACCATATTTACGGCTGGTGGAGCCTTCCGCCTGCTGGAACGCTTCAAAAATGATATTCTGTTTTTCCTGGGGGATACCGATGCCGGTGTCGCTGATCGCGAATCCGACGACCTGCCGGGCAGTATCGAGACTGGGCGTACCGGACTTCCAGTTACGGCTGGCCTCGTAGATCTTCAGCTTAACCTCCCCTTTCTCCGTGAATTTAAAGGAGTTCGACAACAGATTCTTAAGGATCTGGTTTAGGCGCTGCAAGTCCGTCTCCATATTTTGTGGCAGCCGTGGATCCGTCTCGATGGTGAAGCGCAGATGACGTGCTTCCGAAATAGGCTTGAAGGTTGTTTCCACGAAGGAAGCGATCTCGCTGAACCTGACCGGGGAGATATTCGCCGAGATGAAGCCGGATTCGATCTTCGAAAGGTCCAGGATGTCATTGATCAGCTGGATGAGGTCATCACCGCAGGAGTGGATGGTCTTGGCGTAACGGATCTGCTTGTCCGACAGGTTGCCTTCGGCATTTTCGTAGAGTTGCTGCGCAAGGATCAGCAGGCTGTTGAGCGGTGTGCGCAACTCATGGGACATATTGGCCAGGAATTCCGACTTGTATTTGGAGGTCAGGGTCAGCTGCTCGGCCTTTTCTTCCAGTGACCGGCGGGCTTCTTCCACTTCCTTATTCTTCGCTTCCACTTCATTCTTTTGCTTGACCAGCAGGAGCGCCTTATCCTGCAGCTCGTCATTGGTCCTGCGCAGCTCTTCCTGCTGGATCTTCAGCTCGCCTGCCAGTGATTGGGACTGGGTCAGCAGCTCTTCCGTCCGGCTGTTGGCCTCGATCGTGTTCAACACGATACCGACGCTCTCGATCAGCTGGCTAAGGAAGTCCAGGTGGGTCTCACTGAAGATATCCAGCGAAGCCAGTTCGATAACGGCTTTGACCTTGTTCTCGAACAACACCGGCAGGATGATGAGGTTCGCCGGTTTAGCCCTGCCGAGACCACTGCTTATTTTGATATAATTTCCCGGGACATTCGACAGGATGATCCTTTCCTTTTCAAAGGCTACCTGTCCTACCAGGCCTTCGCCGATGGAGAATTCCGTGGGAATATTCTTGTCGGTCTTATATCCGTAGGCCGAGAACAATCTTAATTTGTCTTCGCGGGTATCTTCATCCTGCTTGAGGATATAGAAGGCTCCATAGTGGGCGGTGACCACCTGTGCCAGTTCCGACAGGATCCGCTGGGTCACCGTGTTGAGGTCCTTTTGCCCCTGGAGCATCTGGGTGAACTTCGCCAGGTTGGATTTCAGCCAGTCCTGCTCCTGGTTGCGGAGGGTCGTTTCCTTGAGGTTGGCGATCATCTGGTTGATCGTATCCTTCAGGGCTTCTACCTCACCTTTGGCTTCCACACGGATCGTACGCGTCAGGTCACCTTTGGTTACCGCGGAGGCGACTTCCGAGATCGACCGTACCTGCGTCGTCAGGTTCTGCGCCAGCTGGTTTACATTTTCCGTCAGGTTCTTCCAGATACCCGATGCGCCGGGCACACTGGCCTGACCACCGAGTCTTCCTTCAACGCCCACTTCACGGGCGACTGTCGTCACCTGGTCGGCAAAGAGGGCCAGGGTATCGATCATCTCATTAATGGTATCGGTCAGCTGCGCCACTTCTCCACGGGAGACGATGGACAGCTTTTGTTTCAAATTACCTGTTGCCACGGCCGTCACCACCTTGGCGATACCGCGCACCTGGTTGGTCAGGTTGGAGGCCATCATGTTGACGGAGTCGGTCAGATCCTTCCAGGTACCGGCCACACCCCTTACTTCGGCCTGGCCGCCCAGCTTACCTTCCGTACCTACTTCACGCGCCACACGGGTCACCTCATAGGCGAAGGAGTTCAGCTGTTCCACCATGGTGTTGATGGTATTCTTCAGATCGAGGATCTCACCCTTTACGTCGATAGCCACTGTCTTGGACAGGTCACCGCTGGCCACAGCCTTGGTCACTTCGGCGATATTCCGCACCTGCGCCGTCAGGTTACCCGTCATGGAGTTAACGGAGTCCGTCAGATCCTTCCAGGTTCCGGCGACACCGGGCACGAAGGCCTGGCCACCCAGCTTACCATCGGTACCGACCTCACGCGCCACACGCGTTACTTCGGAGGCAAAGGCGCGGAGCTGATCCACCATCGTATTCAGCGTCTCTTTCAGCTGCAGGATCTCACCGCGTACATCCACCGTGATCTTCTTGGACATATCCCCGTTAGCCACGGCAATGGCCACTTCAGCGATGTTACGTACCTGGCCGGTCAGGTTAGAGGCCATCCCGTTCACCGAATCCGTCAGATCCTTCCAGGTACCGGCGACACCGGGCACGAAGGCCTGCCCGCCTAATTTACCTTCCGTACCCACCTCACGGGCAACACGCGTTACTTCGGAGGCGAAACCGCGCAGCTGGTCCACCATGGTATTAATGGTATTCTTCAATTCCAGGATCTCTCCCTGCACGTCCACGGTGATCTTCCGGGAAAGGTCGCCATTGGCCACCGCTGTCGTTACTTCGGCGATGTTACGCACCTGTGCCGTCAGGTTACCGGCCATCTTATTCACCGAGTCGGTAAGATCCTTCCAGGTCCCCCCTACCCCGGGCACGTCCGCCTGACCGCCCAATTTACCTTCGGACCCCACCTCACGCGCCACACGGGTCACTTCCGACCCGAAGGAGTTCAGCTGGTCCACCATCGTATTAATGGTGTTCTTCAATTCCAATATTTCCCCTTTTACGTCCACGGTGATCTTACGGGAAAGGTCACCCTTGGCAACCGCCGTCGTTACTTCGGCGATGTTACGCACCTGGCCGGTGAGGTTACTGGCCATCCCGTTCACCGAGTCCGTCAGATCCTTCCATACGCCACCGACCCCTTCCACTGCAGCCTGGCCGCCCAATTTGCCTTCGGACCCTACTTCACGCGCCACGCGCGTTACTTCGGAGCTGAACGAGTTCAGCTGGTCCACCATCGTATTGATCGTATTCTTCAACTCCAATATTTCCCCTCTCACCGCCACGTCGATCTTACGGGAAAGGTCACCCGTTGCCACGGCAGTGGTCACTTCGGCGATATTACGCACCTGCGCCGTCAGGTTACCGGCCATGATATTCACCGAGTCCGTCAGATCCTTCCAGGTACCGCCGACACCAGGCACATCGGCCTGACCGCCTAATTTACCTTCGGACCCTACTTCACGCGCCACGCGCGTTACTTCGGAACTGAACGAGTTCAGCTGGTCCACCATCGTATTGATCGTATTCTTCAACTCCAGGATTTCTCCTTTTACGTCCACGGTGATCTTACGGGAAAGGTCACCCTTGGCCACCGCCGTCGTCACTTCGGCGATGTTACGCACCTGGCCGGTGAGGTTGCTGGCCATCCCATTCACGGAGTCCGTCAGATCCTTCCAGGTACCGGCCACCCCCCTTACGTGCGCCTGACCGCCCAGCTTTCCTTCCGTACCTACTTCCAATGCCACACGGGTCACTTCGGAAGAGAAGGAGTTCAGCTGATCCACCATGGTATTGATGGTATTCTTTAATTCGAGGATTTCCCCTTTCACGTCCACCGTGATCTTTTTCGACAAGTCGCCCTTGGCCACCGCGGTCGTCACATCGGCAATGTTTCGCACCTGCGCCGTCAGATTACCGGCCATCAGATTCACCGAATCCGTCAGATCCTTCCACACCCCGGCCACCCCCTTCACCTTGGCCTGGCCGCCTAACTTTCCTTCGGAACCCACCTCACGGGCCACACGCGTCACTTCCATCGAGAAAAGGTTCAGCTGTTTCACCATGTCATTCACCTCACGGGCGATTCTGGAAAATTCCCCCTGCAAAGCATGACCGCCGATCTCGAGGGGCATGTTCTGAGAAAGATTTCCTTTCGCCACCGAACTGATTACATGGGCGATCTCGATGGTGGGATGCACCAGGTCGGAGATCAGCGAGTTCAACGAACCTACCCCGGTCGCCCAGGACCCTTTGGCATTGGGTGCTTCTATCCGCTGGGTCAGCTTACCCTGCTTGCCGATGGTATTACCGGCCTTGGTAAACTCCCGCATCATTTCCTCATTGAGGGAGATAATCTCATTTAAGGTATCGAAGATCCTTCCTTTAACCCCGACCTCACCGATGGGCATCCGGACCGTAAAATTACCATTGCGGACCTGCAAAAGGATACTCAGCATTTCCTTGTCATCCAAAAAGTCAGTTTCTTCGTAAGTATGCAGCTGGGCACGCTGACGGCTGGAGCCATTGCCATGTCCATTGCCGTTGGCGGTGTGACCATTGGAGCCATTGGCATGACCGTTACCGGTTGCTTTTTTGCGGGAGGTTGGATTTTTGAGGGCATGACCATTGCCTGTAGCTTTCCCCGGGGCAGCCGCCTTTTTTTTGATCGCTTTGGAAAGTCCCATAGAACTTTTTCTTAATTAAATTGATAAATTTAGTAGAGTTTTGTCCCAATTCCTTAACAAACAGTTAGCTGTCGGCGGGATATAGCACAAGTCCCGAGCCACATATTTGGCAAGATTCTAGTACAATAAATTAAACAGCAAAAAATAATCGTGTTCCACCCGGAAGTGGGTAGTTCAAATATACAACAGCGAGGCCTAATCAAGGATCAGAACAACCATTTTATTAAATTTATGAAGAGTAATTCGCAGCTTATCTTTATCGTGGACGACGATCCGGACGACAGACAAATTATTTTAGACGCTTTTCTGGAAAAAAGCCCGCAGATCGACTATGTTTTTATAGAAAATGCTGAAAATCTGCTTCAAAACCTCTACTCGGAGGAAGCTGAATATCCGGCGTTGATCCTGCTGGACCTGAATATGCCCGGCATGTTGGGTTTGCAGGCGCTGAAGGAGATCCGGAATAACAAAAAATTCAGCCAGATCCCAATCATCGTGCTGACGACGTCGACCTTACACACTGATCGCAAGGCTTCGTATGAACTGGGGGCTAGTTGCTTTCTGCGAAAACCCGATTCCTTCGGGGAACTCGTCGATATTACCGGTTCTATCGTCAAACTTTGGTTGCACGAGGATCCGGCCCCCGTGGAAAAAAATTAAAAAAAAGTGTGGATTTTTTTCCACACTTTTCCTGTCTCACCTTCACTTCCTCCAGGTGTCCATTGATCTCCGCCAACTGTCCGGACGTCAACAAAATTTTGTCCCCCCGGCCGATATCGTAACTTTCCCCTCTAACCGTGACAAATGAAATTTTTCCGGAAATATCTCTTCCCGCCGCTGTACGGGTTGTTCTTTTATACCATTATTCGATTGGTATCGGATCTGACGAACGAATACAAATTCTGGCACCGGGCTTTCAGGCAGAATGCGGCCGAGATCGGCGGCGTTATATTGTTTTCTTATTTGCTGACTCGGTTACCGCCGTATTTCGTACGCAAGTTCAGCAGCAAGACAGGTCGGCAACAGGGCCGGACCATCTTCATAGAATTCGGCCAGATACTGTTGACAGCCTTAACCCTGGGTACGGTGGCCAGCGTTCTGATCCATATCGCCGCAGATGACTACCCGATCGGTATCGACGACCTCGTGATCACCAATGTGCTGATATCACTATTCATGCTGCTGCATTACGCCATCCTCCGCGGCAACAGCTTTATTAAAGCCTATATCGAGCAGAAGGTGCTGGTCGAAAAGGTCCGTAACGATCAATTGCAAACGGAACTTAAATTTCTCAAGGCTCAGTACCATCCGCATTTCCTGTTCAACGCGCTGAATACGATCTATTTTCAAATGGACGAAGACGTGCTTGGCGCCAAACAGAGTGTTGAGAAATTCTCCGAGCTCCTGCGTTATCAGCTGTATGACCAGCAGCAGACGGTATCGGTGAGCCAGGAGATCCGCTACCTGGCCAACTTCATCCAGCTACAGCAGACAAGGTCATCGGAAAGATTAAGGCTGACTGTTCATTTCGATCCCGGCCTGGACGGTCAGCAGGTATACCCGCTGCTATTCCTTCCGCTGGTGGAGAATGCTTTCAAGTATGTCGGCGGCGACTATCACATCAGCATTGCCGCCAGCCTGCAGGACTCCACGATCAGGCTGGAGGTGGAGAATGGTGTC
The DNA here is from genome assembly GCA_026225275.1 of Puia dinghuensis. GTDB lineage: Bacteria > Bacteroidota > Bacteroidia > Chitinophagales > Chitinophagaceae > Puia > Puia dinghuensis_B. The sequence continues at coordinate 23,848 of JAMFSL010000107.1, read as the reverse complement.
CCTAAGGACATCCCTATCAAAAAAGTGAATAATGAGAGGGGGATCGGCCTTGAAAACCTCCAAAGACGGCTCGAACTCTTGTACCCGGACAAACATACTTTAACGGCGGAGAAAAAAGAAAATACTTTTGTTGCCGTGCTGACGCTACAATATAAATCGCCGGAGTTTCGGGAACATAATCAATAATCATGCAGGCAAAAATAAAATGTATCATCACCGACGACGAGCCCTTTGCCCGCAAGGGACTGCAAGGCTATGTCAACCAGATCGACTTTCTCGACCTGAAAGGAGTCTGCGAAAATGCGGTTGAGCTGAATTCCCTGCTGAAAAGAGAACCGGTAGACCTTCTTTTCCTCGACATCGAAATGCCCTATATGACAGGCATCGATTTCCTGAAGCATTTTCCCGGCGCACCCAAGGTCATTTTTACCACCGCCTATGAAAAGTACGCCTTGCAGGGATTCGAATTGGAAGTGCTGGACTACCTGCTCAAGCCGATCCCCTTCGAACGTTTTTTAAGAGCAGCCAATAAGGCATTCGACTATTTCCGCGGGCAACAATCGCCCGGCGTAGCCGAAGACCATATCTTCGTCAAAGCCGATTCCAAACTGGAGAAGATCCCTTTCGCCGATATTCTTTTTGCCGAAGCCATGGAAAACTATGTGGCCATCTACCTGCCGGGAAAAAAGATCATCACGCACCTGACCTTAAAAATGCTGCAGGAAAAACTGCCGGCCACCTCCTTCATTCAGCCGCATAAATCCTATCTCATCGCTATCGGTAAGATCGATTCGATCGAGGGCAATATCCTGCATATCGATCAGTACCAGGTGCCCATCAGCAAATACCAGAAAGAAGAGATCATGGAGAAGATCGTCAACAGCAAATTGCTCAAGCGATAAGTCTCAAACGTTGGTTCTCATGCGGCAGATTGATGCCCGTTGTGGGGTCTTCACCCCATTAATTTCATTTTAATGTACTGTTAATCATCAACTTACATCTGGGCATCCCATTTGCACTCCCACCTGTATATTAAATCAGGTAAGATGAAAAAGTTAATTTTTCCCGCCCTGATCTCCTGCAGCCTGCTGGCTGCGGCTCAGACCTTCGGCCAATCGTTCGCTAATAACGATAACAACAGCCCTGTCATTCTCAGCACGGCCGACCATTCCGCCTTCATTGCTTACGCCGAAAATAATATTGTCATCATGCGATGGGGAACGGGGAATGAAAAAGAAGTCGACCATTATGTGATCGAGCATTCCGCCGATAGCTTACACTTCGATCCCCTTCACCAGGTCGTATCGAAAGGCGGGATCGATATGGATAGTTCATACCAGGACGCAGACCCCTACCCGATATCGCCGGTTAATTACTACCGGTTGGTAACAGTGAACACTGATGGAGTGTCGGAATTTTCACCCGCCGTCAGGGTCGATGTCAACACCGCCAAAACGCCGGTGTTGGAACCCTCCGTGGTTCACATGGGCAGCACCTTGCGGCTGGATCCCTATACGGATCAGCTGCTTCAGATCAATTTCTTTACTGCTAACGGTCAGCTGATCAAGGCCTATTCTGTCAATAGCTCTTCCTTTACGATCAATACGACCGGATGGCCTGTAGGAATTTATTTTTACCGGATCTCGGGTGAGCATCAGCCACTGGTTACATCGGGTAAGATACTGGTGATGTAAAGCCACGTATATTTGCGGCACTCAATAACCATTTTATGGCTGCTGCAAATATTACCTCTTTCATTGAAGGCGGCGATCTGGGTCTGCTCAGAGGCCGGCACGTTTACCTGGAATTCTTAAAGGAACAACACCGAGAGCTTCTCAGACCACCGGCCCGGGATGAAAGGATTTTGGAATTCACGAAAACCCTGCTCATCACGGAGACCTACGACCGGCAATTCGACGATTATTTCGATCAGGCTTTGTCATTTGCCTCCAAAGGCGATCAGGCCTTTGCGATCGTCGCCACGGATGGCGAGGTTATCGGTATGACCCGCGTCTATGATATAGATCGCAAGGTGAAAAAGGCGACGATTGGCCATACTTGGTATGTCCCCGCCGTCTGGGGCAAGGCCCACAACAAGGAATGCAAGCTGTTGCTGCTACAATATATTTTCGACACTCTTGGCTTTATCCGGGTGGACTTCAAGGTCGCCAGTCAGAATTTGCGGTCGCAAAAGGCGGTGGAGAAGATCGGTGGAGTGAAGGAGGGCGTTCTGCGAAGGTTTTCGCTGCGTAATGACGGTAGTCCAACGGATACCGTTATTTTCAGCATGCTGGATGACGAATGGCCGGAGAACAAGTTGCGCCTGCAAGAGATGGTCGCCGCGCTTGACTGAGAGACGCCGGACACTCTCTACTGATTGACCAGGAAATGATAGATCCTGCAGGCCGAACCTTTACTCCCGGGATTTCCCTTCTCCTCGATTTTCAAAATTAAAACATGGCGTTTGTCCTCGAGCCCCTGTCCCAACACCAGGTACCAGGGTAGATGTCTTGCCGCACTCCAGGGTGTGAAAAGGTCCACCGCCCGCGGCGCGGACCCATCGACAGACCAGGTGATGGTCCCCGCGTCCGGTCCGCCATCGACGGCAATCCCCACAGCAGTACCGGTGAAATTCAACGTAAGGGTGTCGCCAGGTCTCGTCGCCTGCAGAACGGGCACATGGGTAAACCTCTTTTGTATGGGGAGCCCGTCGGCCGGATTCCAGTCCTTGTCCACCATCCAGTCACTGCCCGTGGCTGCATCCGGCGGGAAATACCGTCCGCTATCGAAGTTCGAACCATCGAGGGGGGAAGGCAATGGCGCAGGTCTCCCGGGCGCCGGCGCCGAATCATAAGGATAAGAGGTCTCCAGCAATTTCCTGATCGTAGCGAAATAGAGTTCCTGGCCAAAAGGCGAAGGATGAAGGTTTTTGAAGTCCCGCGTCCAGCTGAACTCGCCCTGCCGGATCTTATCATGTACTTCCTTTGCCAGGTTGATGGAAGGCAGGCGGTACCTTTCCGCCACCTGCTCATGATTGTCGACCTCCGGAGGTGTTCGCCCACGGTCGTAATCATCGTTCTTTAGGGAATCGGCGAAGGACATCAGGATGATATCCATGGAAGGATTACTATTCAGCGCATGCCGTACGATGCCTTCCAGCGATCGAAGCTGGGTCAGGCTGTCGGTGCCGTTGCCCCGGTCATTGACTGCGGCCTCGACGAACAACAGGTCTATCTTACCGGAGTCCAGCACGTCCTGCTGCAGGCGAAAGGCATGCGCAGGACTTCCCAGCGAAGGAATGCCGGCAGCGATAAAATGGAACGCGGTACCCGGAAAGCGTTCCTGTAACCACCCCATCGTCTTGTTTCTCCAACCGGGATTATAGGTGATGGAACCGCCGAAAAAGGCGACGGTGGCTGTCCTATGGCTGGCAAACCGCGTAAAGGAATTCCCCAGCCCCTGCCGGAGGGTGATATAGGGCATATAAGGCACCTTTGGATGAACAAGGTAGGAATAAAGCAACAACGAGTCTGCCTGGGCGGCGGTGGTTCCCTGGGCAAATGCTTCCCATGCAGATGCCAGGATCAAAACAGAGAAAAATAGTCGTAACAACATATGCGGATTGTTTTCGGAGGTCGTCAAAGCTTTTTTTTCATGCACCAGTCATTTTGAAGATCCTGACCCAATATAAAAACGACCTGCCCGAAACGCTCAAAGCCTATTTTTTCATAAAACTTGATCGCCCTTAAATTGTGTTCCCACACACAGAGCCAGATCCATTCTTTCCCCTTCCGACGACCGGCGTCGAGGCAGGCCTCCATCAGCGCCTTGCCAACTCCTTTACCTATCCACTCCTGTTCACAATAGATCCGGGAAATTTCGATGGCGGAAGTCCCTGCCAGTTCGCGCGGCAGTTCCTGTCCGTCATACAGCCGGGCATAGCCCGCGGGTACCACTCCAACCTCCCGCACAAAGCCGTCGCTTCTAGTATCGGCCGCACCCTCACGCGTCCTCTTCTCGAACGGGCTCTCATCTAGCCAAGCCAGCAGGAACGTATTTCGCTCAGCACCCACCTCCTCCATAAGCTGCTCCCGGGTAAACTGTACCCCCAGGAACTGCTCCATGTTCTCAGCCGTATTGTAAGGGGCAAAAGTATCGTAGAAGGTACGGCGGCTGATACTGGCAATGAGTGAAGCGTCTGCCGCCCCGGCTATGCTGATCTGAATACTGACATCTTGCATGGCTGCAAAATAACGAAAACTCCCCTCATAGACCAGATGCCGGTCAATCGAAAATCAGAAGATAAAGAGAATAGACTATTCAGCGCTTGTCTGTATAACGGATCGTTTGTATAGCCATCTCAAAAGAGACGGCAATACGATCAGCAGCAGAGGCAGCGCGATGACGAATCCGCCGATCACGGCAATCGCCAGAGGCTGATGCAGTTGTGCCCCCGTTCCTATCCCCAGGGCCAGGGGCAGTAAGGCGATGATCGCCCCCAGGGCCGTCATGAGCTTGGGCCGCAGCCGCGTCGAGATAGCATAAATGATGGCTTCGTCGACGGACAGGGTCGCCAGGGAATCCCGGAATTGAAGGAAGGTGAAAATGGCATTTTCGCCGATGATCCCGACGATCATGATCAGCCCGGTATAGCTGCCGACATTGAGCGGGGTTTTGGTAAGATAGAGCGCCAGGTAACTGCCGGAGATCCCTAATACCGCCACCAGCAGGATCACCAGGGCCACGGCAAAACTCCGGTACAGGAACAGGATGACGCCAAACACCAGCAGGCTGGCAGTGACCAGGATGATCAGCAGTTCATGAAAGGATTGTTGTTGGTCGGCATACGCTCCTCCATATTCTATGTGATATCCCTGCGGCAATACGATCTTTGATCCGACCTGCGCCTGGATATCTTTGATCACACTACCCAGATCCCGTCCTTCCAATCTGCCGGTGATCACGCCCATGGATTGCAGGTTCTCCCGCTGGATCTCTGCGTCGCCGACCTTGACGGTTACTGTCGCCAGATCTGTAATAGGTTTTAATTGTCCGTTGGGTAGGAAAACCTGCATATTCGTGATCTCTTCCACGCTGCGTACGCGGTTACCAGGCTCAACCATCCGGATATCGGTCATCTGTTCCTTTTCCGGCACGCTCCCGACGACATTACCTTCCAGGGAAGTCTGCAGCTGGTATTGCAGGTTGGCTGGTGTCAGCCCGAATTGTGCCAGCCGCGCATAGTTGGGTTCGATGCTGACCGATGGCCCGGTAATCACAATGCCGTCGAATACGTCGGCAGTGCCGGCTATTTTACCCACGATACCGGCTACCTGTCGGGATAAGCCCTTCAGCGTTTCCTGATCGTTGCCGAATACTTTTATTTCAATAGGCTCCACCGAGGTCATCAGATCCCCCAGCATGTCCCCGATGACCTGGCCAAAGTCTATCCGCAAGGCGGGCTGCGTGGCTTCGATCTTTTTGCGCAGGTCTTCTATCACATCATCGGTGGCCTTATTGCGATCTTTCTTTAACTGAATGAGATAGTCTCCCCTGTTGGGCTCGGTAATGAAGAAGCCCATTTCCGTTCCGGTGCGCCGTGAATACGCAGCTACTTCGGGCGTTTGAACGATGATCTTTTCCACCTCCTGCAGCATCCTGTCCGTCTCTTGCAGAGAAGTGCCCGGCGGGGAGTTATAATCCAGTACGATGCTGCCTTCATCCATCTCGGGAAGGAACCCGGTCTCCAGCTGTGGTACGATCCACCAGATCAGCCAGGCGAGACCAGCCACCACCATAACGCTCAGCCAGGGACGGCGGATGAAGAAGGCGACCCAGCGCTGGTTCCTGACATTATGGGGTTTGACCTTCCGGGGCGTTTTCCGGCGCCGGCTCAACAGCAGATAGACAATGGGTAGTCCGATCCAGGTGACGAAAAAGCTGCAGACGAGCGTAATGATCATGGTATTGGTCATTACTTTGAAATAAGCGCCTGCCACGCCGCTCATCAGGATAAAAGGAACGAAAATGACGATCGTGCTGATGGAAGATCCCAGCATGGCGGGAAAAAGATAACGGATCGCGCGCTGCACCAGCGTAGTGGACGGCTCGTCGGGATGCTCTTCATGTGTCCGGTGAATCTGCTCCACCACCACGATCGCATCGTCGATGATGAGCCCGATAGCCGCCGCGATCGCCCCCAGCGTCATGATATTGAAAGTATACCCGATGGCGTATAACACGATCAGCGTAAGACATAGCGTGACCGGGATCGTGATCAGGATAGTAACGCTGGCTTTCAGGGACCGGAGGAAGAGGATGGCGACGAAAATGGCCAGCGCCAGACCGATCCAAAGGCTGTCGGTGACACTCTTCACAGAGGTGTTGACAAAATCGGCCTGGATATAATAAGGCTCCATTGTCACCCCCCGGGGCAGGATCTTCTTCAGCTCGTCGATCTTGTTTTCCATAGCATTCGATAACACTACCAGATTGGCGTTGGGCTGCTTGATGACGGCGATAAGGATAGCCTCTTTCCCGTTTGCATTGATCTTCGTGTACTCTACGGCCTCTTTGACGTCTATCGCAGCCAGGTCTTTCAGCAGAATGATCCGTTTGCCGGTATTGCGGACGACAATATTGCCGATATCTTCTTTGGTATGCACGGTAGCATCCGTCACCGTGAGATAGAGAAAATGGAAGTCGGACAGGTAGCCGTTGGACTTGATAAAACCCGTCTGGCCGATGGCGGAACTCAGCATATCCGGTGTAATGGACAGCGTGCTCATCTTTTGCACGTCAAGGGTGACCCAGTATTCTTTCGTTTTGCCGCCGATGATGCGAACTTCCGATACTCCACTGACCTGCGACAAAAAAGGTTTTATCGTATAATTGGCCAGTTGTTTCAGCTCGATGGGCGACAGCTGATGACTTTCCAGGGTATACCCCATGACCGGAAGAATGGCGGGGTTCATCTTTTCGACGGTGATCTGCGTCTCGGGCGGAAGATCATTTTTGATCTCATTGATCCGGGATTCTATCCGTTGCTGACTGAGATCGATATCGGCATCCCAATCCATGAAGGCCGATATCTCGCAGCTTCCGCGGCTGGTGGTGCTGCGGACATATTGGAGGTTGGGAACCTGCTTGATGGCATTCTCCAGCGGCTTGGTGACAGTGACCATCATCTTGCTGACCGGCTGAAGCCCGGCATCGGCAATGACCTTGATCTTGGGAAAGGTAATTTCAGGGAACAGGGAGGTCTGCAGCCTGCTGTAGGCAAACATGCCACCCATGAGGATGATGACGAGCGTAACTGTCAGCGGATTCTTGTAGTTGACGAAGAAGTTTTTCAAGTCCAATGCTTTAATTGTTGTCCCCTACTTTCACTTTTGCCGTGTCGGGCAATCCATAATTCCCGGTCACCAAAATTTTGTCCTGGGGTTGGAAGACCGGCGACAGGACTTCCACTCTATCCGATGTCTCGATACCTTTCTTTACCGGTACTTTGACGGCCGTGGTGCTGTCGATCAACTTCATGACCCAGAAGTTGCTTTCTGTTTCATCCGTCAGGAGAGCGGATTTGGGCAGGGATTGGGCGCTAGGTCTCGCGGTCCTGAGTATCCGCGCTTTGGCAATGAGGTTCTCCGGAATGGCAGCGCTTGTGTTCACCCTGATAACGATGTTCTGCGTCTGGGAGGCAGAATCTACGCTGGGCATAATCTCTCCGATTGACCCGGCCAGCCGGGTGCCGTCGGGCAGGATCAGTGAGACGTTTTTTTTGCCTGTTAGGGCAGGCCGCAATTCGTACGGAAGGTTCAACATGAACACAAAACTATTGCGGTCACTGATGACGGCCAGCTGTTCCCCATCCTGCACATAGTCGCCGGACTGGTGATCGAGCTGGGTGATATAACCATGCTGCCCCGCGCGAATGGTATTGACACCCGAGAACTGCAGGGTGGAATCTAATTGTCGGATGGTATTGCCGATGCTCTGTGCTTCCTTGGTCTTCAACGTGAACAGCACCTGTCCAGTCTCTACATATTTACCGGGATAGACGTCGGCAGATTGGATATACCCGTTGGCGTTAGCCTTTACATAACTCTTTTGCAGGAAAGCGGAGACGGCATTGAGTTCGATGGAATCGTTGAGTGCCGAGTTGCTGACCGTCGTAACAGTCACCGGGGTGCCGGCGCCGGCGGAATCGGTGGCGTCGGCTGCGCCTGCGGCATCTTTCACGCCTGCCGCTGTGGAGGTGTCTTTCCCAGCGGCGGCATCTCCCTTGTCGGTGGCAGCATGGGACCCGCAGGCAAACAGGCAGCAAACGGCCGGTAACAAGACCAGCCAACGGAGAAAATGAGTATTCATCGATTCCAATAGTTGATTTGATTGATGATCTGCAAACGGGTAATATTGTTCTGCGTCAGGAGGTTCTTCGCATTGAGATAGCTGCTGAGCGCGAGAATATAGTCAGCGATCCTGGCGTCACCGGTCTCCATTAGCTTGCCGTTGACCTCTATCAGCGTCTGTGAATACTTAACCTGCTCGTTGATCTGACCGATCAGGTCTTCCGTCGCCTTTAATTGCTGTGACAGCTGAGCGATCTGCTGGCTGTACTGCCGAGCGAAAAAATCCTTATAGCCAGAGCGCGTGCGTTCCTGAATGTCCAGCTTACTGTATTGCATTCTCCGCTGGTGGCCATCATAAATGGGTACCGACAGCATGATGCCAAAGCTGATACCAAAGTTCTTATAGGGCTCGTACATCAGTGAGGACGAATAACCGCCATCGGCATACAGGTTGGCCTTTGGCCGGTAGCTGAAGTCGATCAGCGACCGGCTGTTGCGGATGGTCAGGCTGTCGAGATGGAACTGGCGGAAAAAGATAGAATTGGTGACATCGGGCAGGGCCTGCAGTTCGATGCCCGGGTCCCGGAGAGTCGTCGCAGCGGTATCGACGATCCCACACAGGTAATTCAATGTACCGTGATCATTCCGGTACTGGATGATCAACTCCTGCAGCAGCAGGGCTTCCTGTTTGAGGGTAACGAGAAAGGCCAGGTAATCTGTCTGGCGGTAGACATTTTTTTCGGTCAGGTCTTTCAGCAGCCCGGATTCTTTTTCCAGCAACGCGTAGATCTCCCGGTTGAATGTCAATTGCTGTAGGTCGCCGTAAGTGGTAATATACTGGGTAGTGATGCTTTTTTTCAAATCCTGCTCGGATACTTTGGCGCTGTTGTCCCGGCCCTGGTTCTGCAATCGGATGGTCTCATACTGAGCGTCGAGGTGTTGCTTACCGATCAGGGTCTGGGTGACGGCTGCGACGGTGGTAAAGTTGCCGCCGTTACTGACAGCCTGGTCATAACCCCAGCCATGGATGGAAGGCGCATAGATATTGGTGCTGTTGCCATTGACCTGAGGCCGGTAGCTGGCCCTTACCAGTTGGCTGTCCACCTCTCCCATCAGCACCTGGTTATGGTAATCCTTCAGCAACGGGCTATTTTGCAGCGCCTGATTGAGATAAAAATCGAGATCGGCCGCGGCCGTGTCGGTCGCCCCCGTGGCGCCGATGCCCTGCGCCTGCACCCCCTGCCCACTGGCTGTCAGCAACAACAATAGGCCTATCCAGCCGGCCACGCCGGATAACCAATGAAATCCCAATAACTTACTTTGAAACATAGGCTTGAATTGGCACTGATAGTCAGGCAGGCACAAACTTATGGCCACATTTTGTCGACATTCTGTAGGAAAGCCATTTGGCGAAGCTTACCCCCTAAACCCAATGTCCACCGTATGCAGCTGATCGGCGTAAGTATAAGACAACGAAAAATGATAGTTATCGCATATTTGGCGTACAATAGCCAGGCCCAGGCCCGTCCCGCCGGAATGGGTGCCCTTGACGAAGCGGTCGAAGATAGTGCTGGGATCGAAAGAAAGGGCCGGCCCGGAATTACACACCCTTAGCCCCGTTTCCCGCAGCCGGATCGTTAGTTCTCCCCCTTCCTGGTTGTGCCGGATAGCGTTGAGCAGCAGATTGTTCAACAGAATGTCCGCCAGGTAATGGTTGATCGGCAGCCACAACCTGTCCAGATCCATTTGTACAATGAGGTGACGGCTCCGGAGGGGATCTTCCAGTTGGGCCAGCTTTTCTTCGATGAGCGGGGCCATGTCGACCGGTTCGGTATGCTCGAATTGATGGTTCTCGATCTTGGTCAGCAGCAGGAGGGATTGGTTGAGCTGACGCAGCCTACCGATGGCATCATACATGGCCTGGATGTTTCGATGGTGCTGTACCCCCAATTCGGGGTCCTGTATCATCAGGTCGAGCCGGGAATTGATGATGGCCAGCGGGGTTTGCATTTCGTGGGAGGCATTGTCAGTGAAATTTTTCAGCATCTCATAATCCTTCACGATCTGCTGGGTCATTTGCCGGGTAGCCTCATCGAGGTTCCTGAATTCCTCGATATCCGTATGGCTGGCTGGCAGCGGGTTGCGGCTGGAGAGGTTGAATGCCCGCATGGCGGCGAGGGTTTGATAGAAGGGCTGCCAGATGCGACGCAGCAGCAGCCGGTTGGCCAGGAAAAGGGTGCCCAGCAATAGCAGGATCATCCCGGCGGTGATCATCATGATAAGCTCCAGTAGATCCTCCGTCTCTTCTTCCGACTTGCTGACGGAGGCAGTATACCACTGACCTGCGACATGGACCGGAAAGATCAGCTGCCGGTAAGGCTCTCTGTCCCGGTGATGCCTGCCGCGCCCTGACGGTACACTGTCCTCCGCCGGAGGGCCCGACCTATCGGTGAATGCCCGGGTAACGGGAGCCGCAGCAGGCAGGAAGGATATTTGCTGATCGCGGTAATTGGCCGGCCGCGGCAGCCGGTCCCTGGTCTGTACAAAATCCATGATCTCCGCTTCTTCGATCTTCAGGGTATCATCTACCTGGTGGACCAGGACATACCGGACGGTAAAATAATAGCCGATACTGCCCAGCAGCAGGGCCAGGATGCTGGCAATAATATTGACACGACTGTATCGGGTAAAAAGTTTCATGCTCCGGCGACAAAGCTATGAATCGTTGACAAGACCTTAAGGGGAAAAAAATCCACAAGAAGAGAATGATTATCCATCACTGCTGGGTAATCGTATCGATCACTTCTATTTTCCGCCGGTTGGAAAAGCGGGATTGAAGAAGGTTCCAGATAGCCGGGGATAACATGACACCGGCCTTTTTGATAAGCATGTGCTCCCTTTCCTTAATCCGTGAAAAGATCTCGTAGAGCACACTATCGGAGACGCCGCTATCCAGCCCTATCAATAAACGATGGGTATCGGCCATCAACTCTATCCTCAAATCCTGCACGCTGGCAGTGTCCTTTCCATTCTCCATCTTAACTATAGAGGCAAAAATCATTCCCACCGCAAGCGGGCAATTAAGCATATTTTCGCAGATGTATCATTCGGGATTACCTTTTGCGAGGTTTTTTCCACTTTTTAATAAAATATCCATACCTTTGCAAGCTCTTTAAAAAGCACTCATGAGCAGCCGCCGGGAATTTGAAATAGCGTTTGTGGGCCTTAAGGCTGGTATTCATGATTTTAACTACCGGATTACGGATAGGTTCTTTGAGGCGTACCAGCAGCAGGATTTTCGTCATTGTGACGCCCAGGTAAAGCTGGCACTCGACAAAAAGAACAGCTTTATGCTGTTAAAGTTCGAGATCACTGGCAAGATCGAGATCGACTGCGACCGGTGCGGCAATGTACTGCCGCTGGATCTGTGGGATGAATTCAATATTCTGGTCAAGCTCGTCGAAGACCCGGATATCATGAACCAGCAGGAAGAAGATCCGGACGTATATTATATATCCAAAGGTGAGAGCCATTTGCATCTCTCCGACTGGATCTATGAGTTCATCAACCTCAGTATTCCGATGCAAAGGATGTGCAAACCGGAAGAAATGGGCGGCCCGCACTGCAATAAGGAAGTGCTGGCAATGCTGAAGAAACTGGAAGAAGAGAAAGCGCCATCTGGAAATCCACTGTGGAAAGGACTGGAGAAATTCAAGGACCTGCCGCCTGGAAACAACTAATGAAAGGGATGGTCCCTTTATTATATACTAAATTCTGGTTACTTAAAATAGACTGATATGCCAAATCCGAAAAGAAGACATTCCCAGCAACGCAGCGCCAAGAGAAGGACGCATTATAAGGCTGAGAAAGTGACGTTGAGCAAGGACAGCACCACCGGTGAAATACACGTTCGCCATCGCGCCCATACGAGCGAAGGGAAATTGTTCTACAAGGGAAAAGTTGTCGCTGAGACATCTCCGATTAAGTGAGGCGATTAAGTAGGCGATCGCGAAAACCCTGTGCCTTCTAATGAACATCGGTTTAGACATGATGGGGGGAGACTTCTCACCGCTGGAAACGGTCAGAGGCGTGCAACTGTACCTGAAGGAATCGACATCCTCTACCCTGCTTTGGCTGGTAGGAGATGAAAATCAAATCAGGCCGCTGTTGCAGGAATATGCTATTCCCGCAGAATCCGTTCGCATTGTTCACGCCAGCCAGGTGATTGAAATGAACGAACATCCCACTAAGGCCTTAAAGGAAAAACAACAATCCTCGATTGCCATCGGCTATCGATTACTGGCCGCCGGTAAAATGGATGCCTTTATCAGCGCAGGAAATACCGGCGCCATGCTCGTGGGCGCACTCTATGGCCTTAAGCCTATCGAAGGCATCCAGCGTCCAACCATTTCTACCGTCCTTCCCAAAGAGAATGGTAAGACCGGCGTCCTGCTGGACGTAGGCCTGAATGCCGACTGTAAACCGGAAAATCTTCATCAATTCGCCATCCTGGGCTCATTGTATGCCCAACATATTTTAGGCATCCCCCAACCCCGCGTTGGACTGCTGAATATCGGCGAGGAAGAAGGCAAGGGCAATATCCTCACCCAGGCCGCTTATCCGCTGCTGAAAGCCGAGTCTCGGATCCACTTTATCGGCAATATCGAAGGCCGTGACCTGCTGATCGACAAGGCCGACGTAATGGTCTGCGAAGGCTTTACCGGTAACGTGATCCTGAAACTGGCCGAATCACTCCATGGGATTGCCCGTAACCAGAAGATCGACAGCGAATACTTCGACCGTTTCGATTTCGAATATTATGGCGGTACACCCCTCCTCGGAGTGACCAAACCGGTGATCATCGGTCATGGTATCTCAAAAAGCAGGTCTTTCTTGAATATGTTTCGGCTGGCCCAAAAAATGCTCGAAACTGATCTGCTAGGCAAAATGAAAGAACTCTTCCTTTCCTGATGCGTGCTTTTATCCGTTATTTCACCGATTATTATCGCAGCACTTCCCGCCCGGCTCTCTTTGTCACCATCGCATTTATCGCTTCTCTGGTTTATGCTAACTATAGTATAGGCATTGAACGCCGTATCCAGGACCTCCCCTGGTATGCCGCCTATGGCGCGTTCGTCCTCTTCTTTGGCGCCGTCATCGCATTAGCCTGGGGATTGCAATATGAATGGGGGAAACCGGCTGATGCATCGGGGAAACCGGCTGGCACATCGAAGGAACCAGTTGATATTCCGGAAAAAGCCGCCGGATCGCCGCGCTTTTTTCAACCCCGCCGCCTGCTGATGCTGCTCCTGGCAGCTGTCCTCTTCTTCGCGGCAAAGATGATCCATTGGAACATTGACCTGCTCCTGCCAAAGAGCCTCGGCCAGCCATGGACCCGTTACTGGCCGATCGTACTGCAACTGCCCGCCAAATTATTACTTCTCTTCTGCCTGCTGTTCATCTGTTGGACGGCGGGACTGCTGCAAGGAGACAGCCTCCTGCAATCGACAGGCCTGACGACGAAAGGTTTCGACGCACGACCTTATTTCTGGCTCCTGCTCATGCTGATGCCGGTGGTGGCACTGGCCGCTACCCGGCCAGACTTCCTGCATTATTATCCCAGGGTCAAATACCTGGCTTTCCTGGACGGTTATGCCAGACCGGTATGGCCATGGAAACTGGCCTATGAACTATCCTATGGGATGGACTTCCTGAGTATCGAGCTCTTCTTCCGCGGCCTGCTGGTCATCGGACTGGTACGTTATGCCGGCGAGCAGGCCATCTTACCCATGGCCGCCTTTTATTGTACCATCCATTTCGGCAAACCCCTCGGTGAATGTATCACCTCTTTCTTTGGCGGACTAATGCTGGGCGTACTGGCCTACCGCACCCGGTCGATCCTGGGCGGACTGATCGTACACCTTGGCCTGGCCTGGATGATGGAACTCTTCGGCTGGCTGGGGAATACCTGGATGGGCTGAGCCTGTTTACCAAAACATAATGCAACGTTACCCCACAATCTTTTGTCATCGGATGATAAAGCCGCCCTTTCCATGAAAAAGATCTTCCCACTGCTCTGTATAGCGATCCTTTTCCTTTCCAGATCACAAGCCCAGGAAACCTTTTCGCGTTGGTCCATCGGGTTGTCCGCCGGACCGTCTTTTCCGACCGGTAAATTTACAGATGAAAACACGAGTGACCTGAGATCGGGCTATGCCCTGACCGGTGTGGGAGCCGAACTGACGGGTGGTTACCGGCTGAACCCGTCCTTTGGCCTAGTGGCTATGGCAGGATGGCAGGAAAATAAACAAAAAATCCCCCAGCAGCCTTATAATAATCCTACCATCCTGATCGATCCTTACATACTCGTTGCCCCCCCTCCTAGCCACACCTGGAACATCGTCCGGTTATTGACAGGAATCAGCTATGCCCATCCCTTTTCTACACATAGTCGCCTCTCCCTGCAAATTCGGGCTTTGGGCGGACTGTTGAAAACAAGCATCCCCGTAGTAATGAACAGTATCGCCAGCACTGAAAATTCACAAACCTTGCCCTGGACCTTCTGCTACCAGGCTGATGCCGGGCTGAAATGGAAGCTGTCATCTAAATTTTCCCTGACAACGACGGCTGGCTATACAGAGAGCAGTCCGGTTTCCCACGTCTTTATTGACGGAGGCACAAGCGTCGACGCCGATGTCCCCTATCATTATGCCATCGGATCCATCCAAATCCGTGCAGGGGTGGAAATGCGCTTATAAAAATTTATTCTGCTTTTAGGCTGTTGACCGGATTGGCTAATGCCGCCTTCGTGGTCTGCGCCGCGATCAGCATAACCATCAGTACGACCAGTCCACCTAATGCCAACGCAAACGGCCATACGGTGATCGTGATTCGCGTCGCATAATCGTCCAGCCAGTGCTGCAACATCCACCAGGCCAACGGACTGGCGACCAGGCCAGCCGCCAGCAGCAATGGTAGGTATTCTTTTACGAATAGCCGGATGATACCGGGGACGCTGGCGCCGATGACTTTGCGAATAGCGATCTCTTTTGTACGCTTCTGTATGCTGAGGGAAAGGAGCCCGATAATGCCCATGACCACGATGACCAGCGAGAGCGTGGTCGCCACATTGGCTGCTTTTTGCAGGCGCAGCTCGGCGCTATAAATAACCGCCAAAGACTCGTCCATGAACTTATATTCGAACGGTGCTTCCGGCATAAGCCGGCGCCATTGTTTTTGAAGGTCGCCCAATGCAGCTGTGATATTGCCCGGTCTCAATTTGAAGGACATAAATCGATAGACATAGGTCATGCTTACGTGCATGAACAGCTGCGGCGCGACCGGCGCCCCCATGCCATCGAAATGAAAGTCTTTCACGACACCTGCTACAGTGAAGGTTGCAGGTCCACCGAATAATCTGACCCGCCGGCCGACAGCTTCGACCGGCTGCTGCCATCCCAGGGCCCGGGCCTCCGTTTCATTGATCACTACCCGCAACGAATCCTGGTCTGCACTTTCACCTGGCGCATGGAAGAACGTACCCGCCGCCATCGGGATCTGATAGGTGGCTGCATAATGCTCATCGGCACTAAACTGTTGCGTAACGACTGCGCGGGTCGAGTCGCCGCCCTCCCGGTAAACACCGCGGCTGCCGCCGTTATTTCCATTGGGAATTTCATAGGATAATGCCGCCTCCTTTAAAGCAGGCATATCCGCAAAAATGGCGCGAATAGTCTCCATATGCTGCTCGCCCTTCAGGCTCCAGTCCCGTGGCAGCTGCGCTGCCACAACATATTCTTTGTCGTATCCCAGTCGGTCGCTGAAGAACAGCCGGATCTGTTGTGAAACGATGATCGTCCCAACCAAAGCGAGCATGGCAATGGCGAATTGGAAACCGACTAACCCTTTTCTCAATGTCGTATGTTCTTTCACCGATCCGCCTTTGCCTTTCAATGAATCGACCGACGACTGGGAAGACAATACAAAGGCGGGATATGTGCCGGCCAGTGTGCCCAGCAACAGCACGAATACCGGCAACAGCACCCAGGTCAATGCCGGCATGGCGCTCAGGCCCGGCAATTGGCTACCCAGCATGCCGGAGACCAATGGAATCAAAAAGGTATACATCACCAGCGCCAATACACTGGCCAGCACCGTGAGCAGCACAGACTCAGTCAGAAATTGTCCGATCAGCTGCCGGCGTACGCCGCCCAGCACTTTCCGGATGCCGATCTCTTTCATCCGGGATGCCGATCTGCTGACGGCTAGGTTAACGAAATTGATGACGGCCATGAGCAGGATGAATCCGGCAATATAGAACAATGTAGCCAGCATCTTTTTTACCGGGCCTGCCAGGTAATAGTCCGTCAGCGGGCGGGGAACCACCTGCAGGTTAGCTGCGATCGCCGGCGGTGCATTGGCCTTGATCAGATGGCTGATCGGGGCCGCCAGCTGCTCCGGTGTGACACCGGGCTGCAATTCGATATAACTGGCGATATAGATATTGGGCCAGTCCATTTTGCGGTTGAAGTAGTTCTGGTTGAGAGATGAGATGTAGAATTGGTTATTATTATCATCATTCAGCCGGGTCACGGAATTGCGCGTCGGTTCTTCCATGACGCCGGTGATCTTGAACGCCTGGCTGCCACCGGAGAAATTGGCGATCGACAGGGAGCGCCCGACGACATCGGTACGACCGAAGTATTTGATGGCTTCACTGGACCTGATCACGACAGTAAAGGGATGGTTCAATGCGGTCCGGCCATCGCCCTGTAGCAGCTTGAATCCATACATACTAAACATGGTGCTGTCCCCCATCTGGACACTTTCACGGTAATGCTGGTCACCTAACGAAACGTTGCAAGTGATCCCATCCCAGCGATAGTAATTCGCTACCAGGGTAGGATAATTTTCCCGGAGTGCCAGGGCCAGCGGCCCCAGCGTAGTGAAATCGATACCCATGCCGGGGTCTTTCCATTTGCTGCTGAGAAAATACTGCCTGTCGGCATGCCGGAGATCGCGGTTGACGCGCCATTCGCCCCAGCCAAAGGCGGCGATCAGTAGAAAGAAGGCGATGCCGATACAAAGACCGGCGATATTGAGGATGGCATAGAACCGGCTGCGGGAGATATGGCGGATAGCCGTCTGGTAATAATTGCGGATAAGCATAGGAAGATTTTTGATTATTGTATGTTAAGAACCGTCACTTGGGCGCCAACTGCCTTCCAGACTCCTGTTCGTTTCACATAGAGATCCGAATAACAATTGCTGCCGTTCGTCGTCTGATTGTTTGATTGGATCGAAAAATGAGTATAAGCAACGACGAGTGCCGTATTTCCAAAAACTCTGACGGAAGCGCTGTCAATGCTGCCTTTTGTCGTGGTGGCTGTTGAGCCGACATTGGCGATGACGCTCATCCTGTCCATTTTTACACCTTTCGGTGAAATCATAATAAAGTCATCAGCCAGGATCCGTTGCATGGTAGCCGTATCCCTGGTGGCATAACTGGCAATCCATTCCTGGTTAAGCTGGCGGACAATCATGTCATCTGTTTGCTGAGCAAACCCGGCTAATGGAACAAACAGGATAAGATGTAAAAGTAAATATTTCATTAGGATAATTTTCTTTCAACGATTTGGCCAGTGGACCAAGGGTAGCCAATACATAGCCCATATTCGGGTCTTTCCAATCGCTGGTGAGGATGTATTGCCGGTCGGCGTTTTTAAACTGACGGTTAACTCTCCACTCGCTCCAGCTATACAGTGCGATCAGCAGCGTAAAAGCTATGCCAATAGAGAGCCCGATGACGTTGATACCGGCATAAAACCGGCTGCGCGCAATCTGACGAATAGCTGTCCGACAATAATTCCGGATAAGCATAAAAGGGAAGTTGGTTGGAAAGTAGCGGAGAAAAGAATGCCAACTTTACAACTAATTAGCAGACAAATCCTTATAGGAAATCAAGTCCATTCCGGTGTCCGGTTCCGGGCAAAAAACGTTCGAAAATGAAAAAAGCTACCAACCTGTAAGCCGGATCCTGTTCCCGCGGTGGCGCGGGCGGTCATCATTTATCTGGTCCCTGCATTACTGCAGAGGATCTAGCTGCCTACCCTCCGGCATCGGGCGGGCCGCCCTCAATCGCCGGTATACGTGGCATTTCAGCATGCAAGGTTTACCCGCCCCGGCAGTTACCTGCCGGAGCCGTGGGCTCTTACCCCACGTTTTCAACCTCACCTCTTGCGAGGCAGTTATTTTCTGTGGCACTATCTGTGGACGTGTGAACGCCCCCCGGCTCTTAACCGGTACATTGCCCTAAGCTGTCCGGACTTTCCTCCCCCTGTGTGAACAGAGAGCGATGACCCGGTTGGTAGCGCAACAAAGATACGCACTTTCTCTTTGCCGTGGCTCCATCCAACGCGTGCGTCCGGCTAGAGGAAACTGTCGGCATCCCGATACGCCCTGATCAGCGCCTGTTCACCTTCCTTACCGGGCAGCGCATTGCCGTGTTCCATGCCCAGCATGCCTTTATAGCCTTTGTTGTAGATGTGCTTGAAAATGTTTTTATAATCCATCTCGCCGGTGCCGGGTTCATTGCGGCCGGGATTATTACCGATCTGGAAATAAGCGATCTCGCTGTAGGTAAGATCGATATGATGGATGAGATCGCCCTGGTTCCGTTGGATGTGATACATATCGAACAGGATCTTGCAGGAAGGACTATTGACCGCACGGCAGATCTCGAAAGCCTGATCGCAATAACGTAGAAAGAGATCGGGCGTATCACTCAGCGGTTCGAGGACCATGACGATGCCATGCGGCTCCAGAATCTCCACACCTTTCCGCAGGGCATCGATCACATTCGCAGTCTGAATACCCATCGGTAGATGCCGGTCAAAATCACCGGGCACGACGGTGGTTAGCTTACCGTTGCACCGCTTCGACACCTCTACGGCCTGACGACAGCCCTTCAGGAATATCTCAAGGTTTTCCGGCTTGCCGGTTGCGGTAGAGTTGGCGCCATTACCTCCTTTGTCCAGGACGAAAACCCCCATCGACATCCCTAACTTAGCCAGGGCATCGCCTATCTGCTGCTGCTGTTCAACTGGCCGTTTGGCCATGCCGTTATCCTCGATGGACCGGAATCCCTGATCATAAGCGAATTTGATCTGGTCGATGAAATTATCGCCGGCGCTATTGCGAAACATGCCGTCGTGCGTCGCATAGTTGAGATTGAAGGGTTGGCCAGCCTTCCTGCCCGATACCCCGGCTTTCGTTGCTCCGGCAGTCAACAAAGAAGCACCGGCCAGCAGAGAGCTTTGTATAAAGGATTTGCGTTCCATAAAACGATTTGAAACAGTAAGGTAAAGACTATTGGCTGATCATATCACTTCCCGAATTGAAAAAATATCTCCGTGGCCCCATAGCCATAGCGGGGATCGTACCGGTTGACAAAAGATTTGACCTGACGTTTGGTGCGTAGGATCTCATGGATATCGTCCCGCAGCTTGCCGGTACCTACCCCATGGATGACGACCATCGAAGGCAGATGGTGAGCGATCGCCAGATCGAAATATTTCTCGAAAGTCTGCAGCTGCAGCGTAAGGATCTCGAAATTATCGAGGGAACCCGGTTTGTCCGTCAGCTTTTCGGCGTGCAAATCGAGTTCCGAGCGGGCCGACTCCATATGCTGCCGGGCTTTTGAAGCCTCATAAATGCGGAAACCAGATCCCGACAGCGCATTGAGACCCAGGCTGTCGCCTGTATCTTCAATTGTTCTAAATGGATAGCTGTCGAAAAGCTTGAAGGAAAAGGTAGCCTCGCCTTTTTTCCGGATCTCTTCGATCCGGCCAAAGACCTGCTTAGCCCGCAATTTGAGGGAAGTTTCGTAATGTTCCGCCCGTGCCTTGTCTGGCGTCAACAGCGTGAATTCACATTCGAAGGCCGGGTTGTCATTCAGATTGGCAAAAGGGATGTCATGCAGATAAAAATCCTGGCCGGATGGCAGCTGATTATCCAGGTCGAATTCACTCTTACCAAAATAATTGAGATGATAGGAGAATTGGTAGCCCAATGAAGTACTATTGACCATATAGATCTTCAGGCTGTCGACGACATCGTCGCCGAATTCGTCATTGTCGAAGACAGGCAGGAAAGTCAGCCAGACACCCTCCGCCAACTGCGCGATCAGCTCCTTCTTTCGGCCCGGAACGGGCTTTTCAGGCCGCACCTGGTCGACATACTGCTTCTGCTTTTTTTCCGGAAACAGCTTTTTTTCAGTGAACCGCTTGAAATAAGGAAAATCCAACTGATCGGTGTATGCAGGGAATTTTACGCCCCGAACGTCTACCAGGACCATTTTATCATCAATGATCTCTATTACTTCCCCATCGTCATTGGAATGTTTGATAACGACCTTGTCGCCGACCTCGAACTTCATAAATGCAAAGGTAGGATTTTGCGGGATTATCCTGCCGAAATGCTTTCAGGCTGGTCCCATTTTTCGTTCAGCACAACAGACAGGATGTAATATATTTCAGTAGGGTTGTCAGGCTTGCTTAAAAAATGTACCGCTCCGTTCTGTTTCAGTTCGATTGCTTCCCGGGTATCTATTGAAGTAGTGTATATGAAGACCCTGATATGGCTCAGTCTTTTGTCCTTCCTAATCTCCTCCAGGCACTGCTTTCCGTTGATCCGGGGCATCCTCAGGTCCAAAAAAATATAATCAGGAAGCGGGTTTTTTTCGTCCTTCAGATATCTCAATGCCTCCTGGCCGTCTGTTGCGGTAACACAGGTGATGTTCCCATCCACCTCTTTTGCAGATTCAATGAATAGCTTTTTGTCATCCTCATCATCATCTACAATAAGTATTGTAAAATCCTTTTCCATCTTATCGGTTTTTTGGTTAATACTCTGATTGCCGTCATGCGTTCTGCTTTAAAGGAAGCAGGACATAAAATGTCGCCCCAATGGATTCTTCGGCTTTAGCATGGATCCGGCCCTGGTGCTGTTCCGCAATTTTTCGGCATAATGCCAACCCTATGCCCGTGCCTGAATATTGGTGTTGATTATTAAGTCGCTCGAATATGGCGAATATCAGTTCGGCAAATTGCTGTTCGAACCCTATGCCGTTGTCTTTAAAACTGATTTCTGTATAGGAAAGCTGTCGGTTCAGGCCGGCATGTTTTGCTGCTTCTTCGGGCAAAAGCGTCCTCGATGAGATAGTAATGACTGGGGGTCTCCCTTCATTAGAAAATTTAAGCGCATTACCTACCAGGTTATAAAACAGCTGATTTATTTGCACTGGGATGGCCTCAATACACGGCAAATATTCTACCCGGATGGAAGCTCCTCTCTCCAGGACAAGCATGTCGAAATCCTCCAAAATATTGTTTAAGATCTGATTCAAATCGGTTTTAATGAACATATTCGCCGAACCAACTATCCGTGAAAAATTGAGGACATCTTTGATAAGTAGCGACATGCGTTCCGATGAGCTCCAGATTTTGTTCGCCAACTCTTTAGCCTTGTCCGGTAAGTCATCGTCAAACCGCTGGATAAGAAGCGATGTAAATGTCTTTATTTTCCTCAACGGCTCCTGCAGATCGTGGGAGGCAATGGAAGCAAATTGTTCGAGGCTTTTATTCAGGCGTTCCAATTCAAGGTTTTTGTCGCGCAGGAGTTGCTCGTTTTTTTTCTTTTCTGAAAGATCGGTAATGATCATTCCCACGGTAGTCAGCTGGGGCTCCAGGCTGGTGAGTGAAATATAGACCGGAATGCTCCTGTTATTAACTAACAATGTAATTTCCGTTTTACTGCTGCCTTGCAGCGCTAAGGCGAAATGTTCCCGGAATTCCTCTCTCGAGTCCGGGGAAACAAAATCGAGAATGTGCGAACCGGTTATTTTCGCATGGGGGACATTTATTAATTCAGAAAAATAACTATTGCTATATACTATTAAGCCCTCACGCGTCAGGTTAAGTGCGCCTTCCCCGAATTTCTCGATCAAAACGCGGTAAGCATAATCCAGGCTTTGTAAAGTATATACTTCGGCCTTACCTTCCTTCCTGATGGCAAAGGCATCTACGGAACCATTCCTTATGGCATCTATCGCTTCCTCTGCCTCCAGGAGGTGGGTTTTCAGGACTCCGATTTCAGATAACAGCTCCGCTGAATTTTCTTTGCTCATTTGTCATTCTTTGAAGGCCATACCTAAGCCAAGAGCCACTCTCTTCCTATCGGACAAATCACCGACCATCGTTCTTTTGGGTAAAGGAAACTGCCTGATGAGAGAAGGGCTGAAGACTATCTCCTGCTCTTCGGCAACGGAGGGGTCTTTATAAATATCTATAATTTGCAGATCGAAATGACCTTTTAAATATCGGTCACAGAAAAGTGTAATATTTTCAATGGCGCGCATTGAATTCTCAGACATACCGGTAATGTACAATTGAAGGACGAATTTTTCACTTACGACACGTTCGCTTTTGGGTTTATTTTTCATCGGCGGCTATATTTGAGTGAATGTTTAACCCCATCAATACCTTTTCCTTATCAGACAAATCGCCGATAATTTTTTTTAACGGCTTGGGAGCTTTTCTGACTAATGTAGGAATGGCAAAAATCTGATCAGCTTCAGCCAACTGAGGGGTTTTTAACAGGTCGATGACTTCGATGATGTATTTCACTTTGAGGTGCGCCTCACTATATTTTGTGATATTTTCCAGTGCAAGAATGGATTTAGGTGTTTGTCCGGCTATATATAACCAAAACTCCCAGTTTTCGTCTTTTGTCATTCTATCTGTGTTTAAGATTTATGCTTTGCCCCATTCCCTGAAAACGTTTCGGCTTTTTCAGGAGCACGTTGGCTTTGCTTCTTCGAAGAATCAACATCCATTATTTTAATGCCGCGATCATTGATAATAAAGTCTCTTATTTCACTGGAATGGCCCATGCCACGAGATTTTACAATGTACAGACTTCGAACCCTGTCGCTTCCGGTTTCTTCATTCCTCATCTTGATCCAGGTATCTACCAATGAGGATATGGCTTCTTCTGATATCCCGCTATAGTTCAGGGACTCTTCATCGTTTAACGAAGTGAACAACGAGGTGATATGATGCATTTTCAGCATATCCATCAATCTTGCGAGCATGGCCCTCACTTCTCCCTTACTTCCTATAGTAATAAGGCTGCTGATAGGATCTATGATAATGGTATGCGGTTTAAATTCCCGGATGTGTTTGTGCAACGATAAGAGATGCATTTCAAGACCATGCAGAGAAGGGCGCGAAGCATGAATTAAAAGCAATTTTGACTTTATATAAGGTCTGAGATCTATACCGACGGATGACACATTTCTTACTAACTGATCGGGGGATTCTTCGAAGGAAAAATAAAGCACTCTCTCATTTCGCTTGCAGCTGTTTAATGCGAAATAGGCCGCAAGGATAGTTTTTGCCGTACCGGCGCAGCCGGTTACCAGCGTGCTGTTTCCTCTA
>JAMFSL010000008.1 GCA_026225275.1 Puia dinghuensis | reverse complement strand
TCCAGGTATTATAAAACCACTCCTTCCAAAACCAGTTCAGGTTCTCGCCGGCAGCATTATTCATGGTCCTGAAAAAATCATCCGGTTGGGGATGTTTGAAAGCCCAACGGCTGATGTAGGTATTAAAGGCGTAATCGAACCGGTCAGCACCCAACACAACATCCCGTAGAACTTCCAGTCCGGCGGCGGTCTTGAAGTAATAGCTGCCATACCCATTGAGGTCCATGGCTTCAGGGGCCGTCATGAGAGGACTTCGGTCGTTGCGAAAGCTTCTGAACAGGTATTCCTGGGAGGGATTAGTCTTTATATATTCGCCGTTGTTGAAGTTGGCCGCGGTATACCAGTTGATAAAAGTGTTGAGTCCTTCATCCATCCACATGAACCGCCGTTCGTTGGATCCGACGATCATTGGAAACCAGTTATGACCTATTTCATGGGTGATATCGTTGAACAGATTGCCGCTCTCTAACCCGGACTGACAGAAAACTATCCCCGGGTATTCCATGCCCAGTGCTACGCCGGCCACGCTGACGGCAGAATTCCAGGGATATTCGAAGTATTGGTTGGAATACAGCTCGATACTGCGTTTTAAGTATTGGGTCGATCTTCCGTAACGGTCTGGTCCTGCGCTTTCGATAGCGTAGGTCGACATGGCGATACCCGGGCGGCCGGAAGGTAATTTCAGCCGGGCGGCATCCCAGATAAAAGCAGTGGAAGCGGCCCAGGATACGTCCCGGGTATTGTTCATTTTATAGTGCCAGGTCAGTGTGCCGCTGGTCTTAGGGCGCATGGAGGGTTGGCCGATCTCCGTATCGTCGATGATCATGACGGTGCTGTCGCTCTTTCTGGCCTTGTCAAGACGGCCGATCTCTTTCGCCGTCAGCATTTCGACCGGGTTCTGCAGATCGCCGGAGGCCACGACGGTCATCGCGGCAGGTGCGGTGATATAGTAATCAAAGTCGCCATAATCGCAGTAAAATTCTCCCAGCCCCATATAAGGCAGGGTATTCCATCCTTCGATGTCATCGTATACGCACATTCTCGGATACCATTGGGCGATTTCATACACTACCCCATTGCGGGTTGCCAGGCGTCCCATTCTATCGGCTCCGTATAAAGGGATGGCGAAATGATATTTTACCTTAACGCCGATCTTATCGCCGCCGGGTTTTAGCGGCGTTTTCAACCGGACCTGCATCCGGGCATCGGTGATGACCGGTTTTACCGTATAGGTCTGGCCCAGGTAGGTCACGGCTACGGATTCGATATGGTAGCCGCCTTTGGAAAAGCCTTTTACATCAAAGCGGTCCCCGCTGATCGGAGTAGTAGCTGCGCCCCTGGAAGTGGAGTCGAATAGATTCTGGTCCAGCTGCAGCCATAAAAACTCCAGCTTATCGGGACTGTTATTGGTATAGGAAACGGTCACTTCGCCCTTGACCGTCGTATCCTGCTCATCCAATGCCGCATGGATCAGATAGTCGGCCCGATTCTGCCAATATTTAGGCCCCGACGCTCCGCCGGCACTCCGCCATTCATTCCCATTGGTGGTAAAGAAGAGGGGGCTGAATACCGCATGTGGGTCATATGTGGAGGTAGTCTGGGCAATACCGGATGCGGCGAAAGATAGCAGGAGCAGCAGGGCTAGGGCAAAGCGAGATGATTGGCGCATAGAATTTTTAGCTGGTTAAGTATGAGGTCGACAATAAAGGGCGCTAAACTAATGTATTTCCGGGTGCGGGCCGTCGGGAATGTGTGACATTGGATGAGCGGCGGTTTTATGGCAAAAAAAACGGGGTTTCTTTGCTTTTAATGACACAGAAAATATATCTTTGCACTCCCATTTGAAAAAAAGGGGCCAATTATGTCTCTGTAGCTCAGTTGGTAGAGCAGCTGACTCTTAATCAGCGGGTCGACGGTTCGAACCCGTCCGGGGACACTGAAAACTAAGCACTTAGGAAGTAAAATTTCTGGGTGCTTTTTTTATGCGGGCATGCGCCTAAGCCGCTGCCGCCAACGCCTTCTTATTCATCCTGTTGATCTGCAGGATCACCGACATGATGATCACCGATAAAATGATGATGATGCCATAGCTGTAGGCCAGATTACGCTCGTCCCTGGCGGGAAGGAAGATAATGATCGACGAGCTTAGGATGGAGACGAGGACATAATTAATCCCACCGGTAAGCCCGCTGGCCACACCTGCATTCTGCGGAAAGCTGCCAAGACAGAAAGTAAAGAAATTATTGAAGGTATATCCCGCACAGACATGTATAAGACAGGCGAAGAATAGGAGTGAATATAGATTCTCCATATAAGGAATACTGACCAGCATAGCAGCCGCAAATAAAATCTGCCAGCCGAGATTAAATGACAGCTTCCTGAAGAAAGGCCGCTTGATAGTGGCTTTGCTGATAAATCCGCCCGCCATCAGGGCAAAGCCCATGAATAATGAACTGTAGCCCGCCGTAACGGCGCTCATATGAAAGCGATGTTCGATAATAAAAGAGCCGGTCAGGTTAAAGATCATCACCATGCAGTAAGACAGCCCGCACATGATAATGCCTAAAGTAAAGCTGGGCGTACCTAACAGCCGGCCATAGGTGTCAGCTATATGCCGGGCCTTGAAAGGAGCTGCCTGTGGTAATGTCTCCCCGCTAAAGATCAATTCCAGCACCACCATGATGATCGAGAGGGCAGCCAATGCATAAAAATTGGATCGCCAGCCAAATGCTGTTTGCAGATAGCCGCCGATAAAGGGCGCCACGATGGGGCCCGTCGCCCAGATGATCGAGAAAAGGCTGAGATAGTGCTGCCGTTTATCTCCGGTATACACATCGATAAAAAAGGCCCGTTTGCCGACGACGATGAAGGCTACGGTCATCCCCTGTACTACCCGCATAGCGTAGATCAGGTAAATATGAGGTGTGACGGCAATGGCAATATTGGACAAGGCGAGGAGTACCAGTGAAATCAGGCTCAGCTTATATCGCCCATAGCTATCCAGCAGACTGCCGACAAATAGCTGGAAAACGCCATAGCTGATCAGGAAAAACGTGAGCGTCAACTGCACCTGTATCGTACCGGTATGTAAGGCCGTCGCCATACTGGGCAGGGAAGGAATATACATATCGGTGACAAATCCGGATAAGGGCAGCAAGGTGAAGGCCAGCCATGTGGCCATTCTCGGATGTTTAAGTTTCATGCCGCAAAATTACCCCAGCCCGATGGTTCCCGCATTATACTATCCAATCCATTGCTTATAGAATTCAAACAATGGACATCCGTGCCTCCATGGGTGTCAACCCCGTCTGTTTTTTGAAGAAAAGGGTAAAATAGGCAGGATATTCAAAACCAAGGCCATAGGCAATCTCGGCAATATTCCAGTCGGAATGCTTCAGCAGGGCCCTGGCCTCGCTGATGATCCGGGCGGAAATATGTTCGGTCGTCGTCTTTCCCGTCACGTCTTTCAGCGCCCGGTTGAGATGGTTCACATGAATAGCCAGCGCCTCGGCATACTGGTTGGCCGTTTTCAGCCTTAAAGGCTCTTCGGGAGCATCGATCGGAAACTGCCGCTCCTGCAGTTCGAAAAAAAGATGCGTGATCCTGGAAGAAGCGCTGATGGTCTTTTCGACCACTTCTATCGGCTGCATTTTCATCGCCGTATGGATCAGCAAATGAAGATAATTGCGCAGAACATCGAATTTATGAATATAGTCGGCGGCCATCTCCGCCATCATCTTCCCGTAAATCCCGATAATTTCTTCCTCCTGGGCTTTGTTAAGAAAAAAAGCAGGGATCTGCCCATGCCTGTACAAGGGAGAATCCTGCAGCATATCTTTTTTTTCTCCGGGATGCAGGAATTCCTCCGTGAATACGCAGTACCAGCCTTTCTGCTCATCGGAGACAGCCTCCCAGGCATAAGGCGTAAATGGATTGAAGAAGACCAGCGCCGGCTTGTCCAGCACAATTGACTTATCGCTATAGGTGTATTTCCCTGTACCAAAGACAAGTGAGATCTTGTAAAAGTCGCGCCGGCCATAGGGCGACTTACGACATGCCCCCTTGGCAAAGACATTGAAATGTCCCGGACCCGCATTGTTCAGCGCCGCATGGCTGGGGTCCGTCTCCATCACCCGCAGGTAAAAATCCCGCATACTTTCTGTGGTTCGCATCCCACAAAGTTATAAAATTCAAACAAATAATACTAGTTCGGGAATTTTTCATCCTCTACCAGCTTTTCAACGCTGGCATTGAAATTCGACCGGTTGATGCCGATGATCTTATCCAAAGCCTGGAAATAGTTTTCATTGTCAGCTTGATAAGGACCGCACGCAAGGAATTCCATGACCGCAGGAAAGCCCTTTTCCTTTTCTATTTTTTTAACCAATAAGGCATCGATCACGTACGATACATATAGGTGATATCGATCGCCGGACCCGAAATTTTTATTGTCGGTAAAGGCCGCCAGCCAGTCTTTATCATCTCCCATATATTTCTTGAACTGTTTAAAGATCTCTTCCCAGGTGAGGCCCCAGCAGCCGGCATACAAATAGGCGCAAGCTTCGTCGATCGGTTTGTTGATGGTACTCACCGGTATAACATTGTGCAGTCTGTTATGCCATAGATCGTGGAGGTCGAAAATCGTACTATCGGTAGTGCTTGCCCCTACGACATACAAACCGATATTATTCTCAAATGAGGAAAGCACAGTCCTGGAATAGCCATTGTAATCAAGTTTATAATCGACGCCCAATGCCTCAAGTCCTTCCTGTACGGTGTTACAGCAATAGTATTCTGTCGCGTAATCACGGACGCCCAGCTTCCTGTCGAACTCCTCTGCCTTCTTTGCATACGTTGTTAACCAGGCATAGTTGGGAGGATTAGTATAATGAATGGTTAAACTGCCGATTGTCCGCCTGTGCCATAACGCCGTATTCCGGCGTAAAGGCGATCTGAAATAATATTGATTATCCTGCCGGTAAGCGATCAGCTTGAAGCTGGCCCGCAAAATGGCCGTTGAGTCACGGACCCTGATATAGGATAATTGAACGATGCGATCGCTGCTGTCCAGCCAGCCGATGTTGGTTAGGTAACAGTGATAAAAATTGCTTTTGCCCGGGCCTGCATCGGCCATGCCCTTCATTTCGTCCAGCAACGCCGACGTTTCAGGCAGATACCCCTGCTGGACAAACGCATTGTCTTTATTCGGTCCCGAGGCCTGATCCAGGAAGCTATCGAGAGAGTTGATCAATCGTGCGGAGTCGGCGGGATAGCGGATGTATTTGGGCAAGATCAAATGCTGGGCCTGACCAATGCAAACCACTGATAGAAGGATTCCAGACAGGGCGAGGATGGCTGATGACAGGCGCTTTGACATATGGACTGGTTTAGTGAGACGAACTTACCGAATTTTTCTTATCTTGAATGAAACTGCTCACATGAGAAAATTTCGCTCTTCCGGGCCTGGCTTTGCCGTGGTCCTGGTCTCCTTCTTATTACTCACTGTCTCCCCCACCCGGGGCCAGATGGCCAAAAGCTATGATTCCGCATATGTCGAAGGCTTGAAGAAAGCAGCCCTCGCTGCTGTCAGCGGCAAGGAAAAGTCCGTGCAGGAAATGGTCGATATGATTTTCAGTTTTGGGGAACTGGGATTTCAGGAATTTGAAACCTCCAAATACCTGACGGGCATTCTGGAAAAGAATGGGTTTACAGTCGAAAAAGGCGTCTCGGGGATACCGACGGCCTGGATGGCCAGATGGGGAAGCGGCAGCCCGGTGATCGCGCTGGGCAGCGATATCGACTGTATCCCCAAAGCTTCGCAGAAGCCGGGCGTGGCCTACAAGTCCCCGATCGTAGAAGGCGCGCCCGGACATGGCGAAGGTCATAATTCCGGCCAGGCGGTGATCATCTTTGCAGCTATAGCCGTCAAAGAGCTTATGGAGAAAAACCATCTGGCCGGTACGCTGGTCATCTGGCCCGGCGTAGCGGAGGAACTGCTGGGCAGCAAAGCCTGGTATATCCGGGATGGCCTTTTCAAGAATGTCGACGCCTGCATTTTCACCCACGTCTACGGCGGGTTCGCCACGCGCTATGGCGACCCGGGGTATAATGGAATGGTGTCTGTCCAATTCAGCTTCGACGGCGAAGCTGCGCATGCCGCAGGCGCGCCCTGGCGCGGCAAAAGCGCACTGGACGCAGTAGAGCTGATGGATGTGGGCTGGAACTTCAAGCGGGAACATCTCAAGCCGACGCAGCGTTCTCACTATGTGATCACCGATGGCGGCGACCAGCCGAATGTGGTGCCCAGCAAAGCCAGCGTCTGGTATTATTTCAGGGAAAGGACTTATCCGGACATCATGAGCATGTATGAGGCAGGGCAAAAGATCGCCCAGGGGGCGGCGCTGATGACGGATACGAAGATGAGCTTTCATATTCTGGGCGCAGCCTGGCCGCCTCATTTCAATAAACCGCTGGCGGAGGCGATGTACGTCAATATGAAAAGAGTCGGCATGCCGGCATGGAGCGATGCCGATCAGCAGCTCGCGCACGCTGTACAGAAATTGGTAGAAGCGCCGAAAATTGATTTCGAAGACGGGTCATCTATCGACGGACTGAAGACAAAAGTGGATACCCTTCAGGGATCGGTACCTTTTTCCATGGGCGGCGGATCTGATGATATAGGAGACATTTCCTGGAATATTCCTACCGTACAGCTGTTTTATCCGGCTAATATCCCCGGCACCAAGGGACACCATTGGGCCGACGCCATCGCTATGGCCACACCTATCGCCCATAAAGGCTCACTGGCCGGCGCCAAAGCAGTAGCGCTGACCCTGATCGATCTGATCACCAGTCCCGCGCTGGTGGATTCGGCCAAAAGCTATTTCACTAACGTGCAAACGAAGGATGTCCACTACCAGTCCTTTATTACGGCGCAGGACCCGCCATCCATTTTTCTTAACAAGGCGATCATGGATAAATACCGGGATCAAATGAAGCCTTTCTATTACAACCCGGCCAAATATAAAACCTACCTGGACCAGCTGGGTATCACCTACCCAACGCTGGAGCCGACCGCGCCGGGCCGGTAAACTTCTGGGTGCCTTAATTGATTTGGAACAACATTTTGGGTTGTAAGGCCAAAATCTATAAATTTATGTTAATTTCGAGAACATCGGTTCACATGAGAAAACTGTATGGCCCGGCAAATGCCGGGCCTCTTTTTTAGGCCGCGCTCCCGGGTTGGATGCGCCGCATAAAACGATTCACATATGAAAAACATATTCAGGTTAAGCTCATTCGTATTTGTTTTTTGTTTGGTTTCTTTCATACCGGTTGGCGGCGCGCTGGCACAGCGGCCTGTGTGGCCTGCCGGCAAGGCCAATGCCTGGTATGCGGACAAGGGCTGGCTGCGCGGGTGCGATTTTATCCCGAGCACTGCGATCAACCAGCTGGAAATGTGGCAGGAGGCGACATTCGATCCCGCCACCATCGACAAAGAGCTGGGCTATGCACAGTCCATCG
This sequence comes from Puia dinghuensis, assembly GCA_026225275.1. GTDB lineage: Bacteria > Bacteroidota > Bacteroidia > Chitinophagales > Chitinophagaceae > Puia > Puia dinghuensis_B. The sequence continues at coordinate 1,089 of JAMFSL010000008.1, read as the reverse complement.
GGCTCAACTGTATGCGGGTATTTCTGCATCATGTGGCCTGGCAGGCAGACCCGGCGGGTTTCAAGCAACGCATGGACAAGTATCTCGGCATTGCCAACCAGCATCATATCGTGACGCTCTTTGTTTTCTTCGATGACTGCTGGAATCCGACTTATCATGCCGGAACGCAGCCCACCCCCAAAACGGGCATCCATAACTCAGGGTGGCTTCGGGACCCGGGGAAATTATATTATGACGAGCCCGCGTTGGTCGATACGCTGGAAATGTATGTCAAAGATATCCTGACGACTTTTGGTCATGACAAGCGCATTCTGTTATGGGACCTCTACAATGAGCCCGGCAACTCCGATTACGGCGACAAGAGCCTGCCGCTGCTGTCGAAGGTCTTCGATTGGGGCCGCGAGGTGAATCCCGATCAGCCGCTGTCCGCGGGCGTATGGAGCGACCGGCTGACCACACTGAATACCTTCCAGCTGTCGCATTCGGATGTCATCACCTATCACAACTATGAGCCGCCCGCCGGACACCAGCATTGTATCGATACCCTGAAGCCCTATGGCCGGCCGCTGATCTGTACCGAATATATGGCTCGGCTGCGGAACAGTACGTTTTTCAATATTATGCCGCTGCTGAAAGCCAACAACATTGTGGCCATCAACTGGGGGTTGGTAACGGGGAAAACGAATACTATGTATGCGTGGGATACACCAATGCCCGACGGAAAGGAGCCGAAGGTATGGTTCCATGATATTTTCCGGCCCGATGGAACACCTTACGATCCGAAGGAGACCGCGTTTATCAGGAAGCTGACGAGCGATGGCTTTTCGGGCGCGAATGCGCAACAGATCAGCGATACGATCCCCCTGGCCGGCAATGCATGGGAAAATCCCGGTGGAGGAATTGACGTCTGGCTTCGGGTGACGAAAACAGGGAAGCTCCATGTATGGGTAAAAGATTCTGCTTATGATATCGGAATGGTCGAGGTGTCCGATACGGGTTATCAACGTATCCATCTTGAAGGAATGCATCTATCGAACCAGTCGATCATCGTCCAGGGCGAACCGCTGAATGGCCGCGTGGCTTTTGTAC
>JAMFSL010000106.1 GCA_026225275.1 Puia dinghuensis | reverse complement strand
TATGGAGACCGCAGAATATGCCAACCGGATGGGCCTGCATGTAGCCGGCGGGGCGTCCAATGTGTTGCGGGGTGGCAGTCTTTCCGGTAACCTGGATATGACCGTGGCGATCAAGGAGGGATTGGTAGACATGTTGTGCTCCGATTATTATCCGGCGAGTATTCTGCATTCCGTCTTCAAGTTGCATGACACAGAGGGTGTGTCTTTACATGAAGCTGTCAAATTAGCGACCCTGCATCCGGCGGAAGCTGTGGGGATCGACCATGAGACCGGTAGTCTCGAGGCGGGCAAGCGGGCTGATTTGCTGGTGGTCAAGCTGGAGGATAACATTCCGATGGTGACACATGCGATGGTGAATGGGAAATTTGTATTGCAAACAGCCACCAAATAATACAGGCGGGCTATGACAACCACTACACGGACAGGGGATCTTGCATTCAACGATTATACGGACCGGCAGCGGCGGGAGTTAGAGCCGGACCGGCTGCTGGAAAGGGCTATGGCGGTGCGGCCGTCCGGCAATTACCGGTATGCTGGCGGCGGGTGGGAGCCACTGTCTTATCCGGGTTTTGCGGTGGTGTCGATGGTGGAGGAGAATCCGGGGAATGAGTCGTTGGTGACCGTGCTGAAGGCTATAGCCTCTGGGTTGGTGAAACAGTGTCCGTGGGAGGAGAGCATTTATTTACTGCCGGCGGATAGTTATCATCAGACGGTGGCGAATACCTTGTCGGAGAAAAGATTTTTGGATCATATACTTCGGCCGGGGTTAGAGGGGGAGTATCCGGGGATCGTGGAGAAGGCTTTTTCCAAAGTCGGGCGGGCGCCCAAGTCAGAGGGGCGCCAACGGTCCGACGGAGAGCCAGCGGGAGCGAGGGCAGCGGCTGGCGGGGCAGCGGAGCCCCTGGCGATGAAGATGATCGGGCTGAGCATTTTCGGTACGGCGCTGGGGGTATTAGGGGTGTTTGACAATGAGGCGGACTATCAGCGTATTCTTCATTTCAGGAGTGGTTTTTATTCGGATCCTGCACTGGCGGCACTGGACGTCAGAATGACCCGGCCATTCATCGGACATATTACTTTGGCCTATATCGAAACGGATCTCACGGGTCAGCAGCGGCAGCAGCTGGCGGAGGCCGTACACATGCTGAACAGGCAACTGAAGGAGGTCGAACCCCTATTCAGTATCTCTTCTACAGGACTCAGACGTTATGAGCATCTTTCTGCCTTCCTACGAAAGGATCATTTCCCGCGCTATCATTTTTAACGAATAAAAGACAGTGTTATGCAATACTTCGATCATTATCCCGCTGCTCCACCAGATACGGGGGGACGTCAGCTGGGCGAGGAGCCTTATATACATCCGAGCTGCCAGATCCGCAACAGTAGCGTGGGGGCCTGGACCGCTCTGGGGGCGGGAACTTCGCTGGTGGATTCCAGTTTCGGCGATTACAGTTATACTGCGGGGAATGTACAGATCATTTATTCCGAGGTTGGCAAGTATTGTTCCATTGCGAACAGCGTACGGATCAACCCGGGTAATCATCCGCAGTGGCGGGTGACGCAGCATCACATGACCTATCGCCGCAAGCATTACCGGTTGGGGAATGAAGATGATGCAGAATTTTTCCAATGGCGGAAAGATCATGCCTGCACCATCGGTCATGACGTATGGATCGGGCATGGGGCGGTGATCATGCCGGGGGTGAGCATTGGAACGGGTGCGATTATCGGTAGTGGTTCGGTGGTGACCAAAGATGTAGGTCCATACCAGGTAGCGGTGGGTGTTGCCGCTAAGGTGATCAAGCAACGTTTTCCCGACGCGGTGATCGAAAAGCTGTTGGCGAGCCAGTGGTGGGAGTGGGACCGGGCGACGCTGGAGGAGCGGTTCGAGGATCTGTTGCATCTGGAGACCTTTTTGAAAAAATACTCAACTGTTCCGGCATGAAAAATATTTTTTCCGCTTTGCTGGCGATCGTGCTGGTGACAGGGTGTAAAAGCAAGACAGCGCTGGATGCGAATGGGGTGCCCAATACGCTGATCGTCGCTATTTTTGAGGGGGATAACCCGGGAGAAACGAGCAAGATACTCGACCAGGTTAAACCATATCTCGAAAAAAAGCTGGGTATCCCGGTAGAATTCCAGAAGTCTACCGATTATGCGACCGTGATAGAGGCCATGACCTCGGGGAAGGCGCATATGGCTTATCTAAGTCCGTTTGCCTACATTCTCGCCACGCAGAAGCAGAAGCTCGTGCCGCTGGTGGCGCCGGGCTTTAACGGCAAGCCTTTCACTTACAGGAGCATGATTTTCACGAATCCACACACGGGTTTGCATACCATGGATGATGTGAAGGCGCATGCGAAGGATCTGACACTTTGTTTTGCCGATCCGGCCTCGACATCCGGGCACCTGATACCGATGGCCTATCTCAATTCAGTCGGTTTAGATACCAAGACCGCATTCAAGCAGACCATGTTTGCCGGGTCACATTATGCCTCCGTCCTGTCGGTGAAGTCAGGCAAAGTGGATGTGGGCTGTGCATTTGCCCTCGCCTATGATAAGATGATGCGGGAGGGGTTGATCCATGAGGGCGACATAGTAACGTTATGGGTATCCGACCCCATCGTGGAAAGTCCGATATGCATGCGGCCCGAAGTCAATGCCGCCTTTACCGAAAAGGTCCGCCAGGCTTATCTGGACATGCCAAGGGATGCGCATAAGATCTTCCATGAATATATGGCCATGTATTTTCCCAAACAGGCGGATAGTATGTCCTATCTCCCGGCTAACGATTCGTTATATAACGGGTTGAGGAAGATTGCCGGATCGATAACAGATCTTGCACCAACCGATAAATAATCCAGCATGAAAAATTTCATTTCCTTCCGGATTTTGTCGGGTGTCTTTTGTTGGCCTGGTATCGCTCTGCTGGCGTTGGTGCTGATGACAGGATGCAGGAGCAAGACCGCCCTGGATTCCAATGGCGTGCCGTATAAACTGATAGTGGCCGTTTATGAAGGTGACAATCCCGGAGAGACCACCAAGGTACTCGACGAGGTGCGGCCCTATATGGAGAAGAAGCTTGGGATTCCGGTAGAGTTCCAGAAGTCCACGGATTATACAACGGTTATCGAGGCCATGACAACGGGTAAGGTACATATGGCTTATCTGAGTCCTTTTTCCTATATCATCGCTACCAAGAAGCAAAAGCTGGTGCCGATGGTCACGTCAGGGATGGATGGTAAACCCAGTACATACAAGAGCCTCATCTTCACCAATCCGCATACCGGTATTCACAGCATCGGGGAGCTCAAGGCCCGGGCGAAGGATTTGACGCTTTGTTTTGCCGATCCGGCCTCCACTTCCGGTCATCTTGTTCCCATGGCTTATCTCACTACTATCGGGCTGAACCCCAAGACGGCTTTTAAGGAAACCATGTTTGCCGGATCGCATTATGCCTCCGTCTTATCCGTAAAATCGGGAAAAGTGGATGTAGGTTGTTCGAGTGAGTTAAGCTTTAGCAAAATGCAGCGGGAGGGTTTGATCAAGGAGGGCGACATAGTGATGCTGTGGACGTCCGACCCTATCGTGGAGAGTCCTATATGCATGCGGCCGGAAGTCAATCCTGCCTTTACGGAAAAGGTGGCCCAGGCTTATGTGGACATGCCCAAAGATGCGCCTGCTGTTTTCCATGATTATATGGCCAGATACTTTGGTAAAGCGGCCGACAGCATGTCTTATATGCGGGTGAATGATTCGTTGTATGATCCGCTGCGGAAAATCGCGGGATCGCTTGAAGATCTAACACCGACTAAAAAATAATCAAGCTATGATCGAAGTACGTAATATCAGCAAGTCACTGCCCGGGGGGAGAAAATTGCTGGACGGGATCAGCTTTACCGTCAGGAAGGGGGAATTCGTCGGCATCTTAGGTCCCAGTGGAGCGGGCAAGACACTGACGCTGCGTTGTCTCAACGGGCTGATGAAGCCTGATGAAGGTTCTGTGTTGTTGACCGATGCCGAGGGCAAGACCCAGGACATCTGCCGGGCTGGCAAGACGAAGCTGCGGATGATGCGGCAAAAGATCGGTGTTATTTTCCAGGGGTATCATCTGATCCGGCGGTTGACTGCTCTCGATAATGTGCTGGTGGGGCGGCTGGGACAGATTAGCACCATCCGAAGTCTCTTTTATGGATTTACAGAGAAAGAAGCGGAAATAGCGATGCAGGCGTTGGAGAAGGTGAAGATGACGCATTTGTCTACGGCACAGGTGGGCAGGCTGAGTGGCGGTGAGATGCAGCGGGTAGCCATTGCGCGGGCTATTTTCCAAGCCCCCGACTTGTTGCTGGCGGATGAGCCTTTGTCCAATCTGGATCCCAGCAATGCGAAGGTAATCATGAAGCTAATCCAGCCGCTGGCGCAGCAGATGCCGGTGATCGGGGTCTTTCATCAACCGGACATGACCGCGCGTTATTGCACAAGGGTCATCGCCATCAAAGATGGCAGGGTGATGTATGATGGTGATCCGGTGTTGTCGCACGGTCAGCTGGCCGATATTTATGGCGAAGAGTTACGACAGATCGAACAACCGGCACCTTCTATTATATTATCAGGAGCGCCTGCGGCTCCGCAACCACCGGAGAGCTATGAGCGCAATTTCATATAATTTCCGATTGTTCGGGCGCTACCGGAAGGGACTGCTGACATTGGCCGTTCTTATACCGCTGGCATCGGGCGCGTCCTATGTATGTGGAGTACAATGGACGGCGTTGTGGAAGGGATTGGCGGACAGCGCTGCGCTGGTGAAGCTGATGACGCCCGAATGGGATGCTTTTACCGATATGCTGAAGCCTGCGCTGGATTCTATACTGATCGCGGTGGTAGGCACCGTACTGGGAACCATTCTCTCTTTATTTTTTGCCTTTGCGGCGGCCGGCAATATTGCGCCCAGGTGGCTGCGGAACAGTGTCCGGTTCGTGCTGGGGCTCGAGCGGGCGCTACCTGAGATCGTCATCCTGTTATTTCTGGTAGCTGCTTTTGGGCTGGGAG
>JAMFSL010000105.1 GCA_026225275.1 Puia dinghuensis | reverse complement strand
TGATGTGGCTCTATAAGAAGAAGATATTCATCAAACTGTAGTGGGATGAATAGAAAAAGGCCGCAGAAATGCGGCCTCTGAAGCGTGGACCCTGTCGGATTTGAACCAACGACCCGCTGATTATGAGTCAGCTGCTCTAACCAACTGAGCTAAGGGTCCTGCCCGGGGCACTGAAAGTGCCAGTGGCTAATTTGGAGCTGCAAAATTATAGAATTAGCGCCAAGTCTGAAAATATAAAAGAGGCTATTTCTCCTTATCTTGCTGAAAGAATTCGCCGGAAAATCAGAACCTTTGCTTTGCCAATGATCAACACGGATCGAATCAAATACCTGCAGGATCGTATCAGGATCAGCGATCAATGGGCCTATAAAGAACTTTTTACCTCTTTATATGCCTACCTTTTTCATTTTGCCAGAACCCTGCTGAAGGCAAAAGAACCTGCCGAAGAGGTCGTTTCCGATGTTTTTATCAGGATATGGGAGAATCGCGCCGATCTTGCCAGGATAAACAACCTCAAGGTCTACCTTTATATCAGCACCCGCAATTGCGCTTATAACTACCTGGAGAAACAGCGACGCACCATCACTCATCCCAATGCGGAATTTCCCGAAGACCTTCCTAGTATATATTTTGACCCTGAGCAATTGATGATCACAGCAGACATGCTGGCCATGATCCAACAAGCTATCAATCAACTGCCGCCCAAATGCAAGATGATTTTTAAGCTGACAAAGGAAGATGGCCTAAAATACCGGGAAGTGGCTGAAATATTGAACATCTCGGTCAAAACGGTAGAAAACCAGCTGGCCATCGCCCTCCACAAGATCGGCACTGCCGTCCATTTCGACATCCAAAAGACCATCCCTTCGTCGCACCGCCACCCTCATTAAAATTTTCTTAAAACTCTTTTGGGGGTATTTGCTTTTTTCCCTGTCCTGTATAAACAGACTGCGCAATTATGGGAAAGGAAGACAAAGAATATACCTGGAACCTTCTCGCCAAAAAACTAAGCGGCGAGGCCTCACCAGAAGAATTACAGGAACTGGAAACGCTCTTGCGGCGTAACCCTGAACTGCATTATCCCATGCAGACCCTGATCGATCTTTGGCATAGTGCTGAACCCTCCCGGCAGGCAGCGGCGGAGAGCGTATTTAACCGACACCTCGATCGCATGGAGAAATTAAACATCGGTTTTATAGCCGATGATCCCCCCGCAACCAAAGACCCAACGGAGTACGCACCTGACCGCAGATCCAGATCATTTCGTATTATGCTTATAGGCTCTCTTGTCGCACTAGCGCTGGCTTCTACCTGGCTGGTCCTATACTCCGGACATGGAAGGCAACCCCTTTCCCCTAACCCGACGCAGACCGCTGCTGCGCCGGCCCTCAACGAAGTCGTTACGGCTAACGGCTCCAGAACCCACCTGACGCTCCCTGATGGCACCAAAGTATGGCTCAATGCCGGCAGCCGCCTGGCGTATGACAAGACATATGGCAGCGGTCGCCGCGAAATCAACCTGACGGGTGAGGCTTTTTTCGACGTGGCCAACAATCCCCGGCAGCCCTTTATCATTCATACTCCCCGGATGGACGTTCGGGTATTGGGTACGAGCTTCAACGTGAAATCCTATACAGCAGATAAGACGACAGAGGCAACACTCGTCCGCGGCAGCATAGCTGTTTCGATCAAAAACCGGCCTGACGAGACGATTATCCTCAAACCTAACCAAAAGCTTATCGTGACCAATGACCAGACCACGCTGCTCCGCCACCAGCCCGGCCAATCCCGCGTAGCGCCCGATAGCACCGCCCAGATCAGCATTCGGCCGCCGTCTTACGAACAGAATACCGGCGCTATGATCGAGACATCATGGGTTAATAATAAATTCATTTTTAAGGATGAAGATTTTGGTACCCTGTCAAAAGACCTTGAACGCTGGTATGGCGTCAGTATCAGCCTTACCGATCCTGCACAGGCCAACTGGAGATTCACCGGGACTTTCGAAAAAGAGACCATCGGTCAGGCGCTTGATGCCCTTAAGCTGACGGCTAACTTCAATTATGTTATACAAGGAACTCAAATACAAATCATAACAAATAAATAATTAATAAAATATGTAATGATGAAGGAGTAAAAAAAACGGGAAATGTTGGCGCATTCCCCGTAAGGTCACTTCGGAAGCCTGACAATGCGTGATGGCAGTACAGGCTTCACTTTTATTGAACCTATAACGATAAAAATATGAAAAAAACTCTAACGATTGGGGGATTGCCACTCCATGCCGTTAAAAAAGTTCTTGTTATTATGAAACTAACTGTGCTGTTGGTGCTGGTAGGGGTACTACAGGTATCGGCATCTGTCAATGGACAGATGAAGGTCTCACTCAGCTTGAGCCAGACAGAAATCGGGAAGGTTCTCAGCCACATCGAAAAGCAAACCACTTACCGCTTCCTTTATAATAATGCCTTAAAGGAGATACAGCAGAAAATCAGCATCGACGTGCATGATGCAGGCATCGATGACGTCCTCAGGACAATCTTTTCGGGCACCGATCTGACCTATAAGATGCTGGAAAACAATTTAATTGTTGTCCTGTCCGCCTCGCAGCATTCATTCCAGGATATACAGGTGACGGGCAAGATCACAGGACAAAATGGTGAACCCCTATCCGGTGTTTCCGTCACGGTAAAAGGCTCCACAAAGGGTACCGCTACTGATTCCGCTGGCAATTTTACCTTGTCAGCCCCCCAGGACGGGACACTCTTTATTACTTACATTGGCTATCTCACCCTGGAAGTAAAAGTCAATAACCAATCGCAGTTTAATATTCAGCTAAAACCAATCGATAGTCAATTAGGAGAGGTTGTCGTGGTGGGATACGGCACACAAAAGAAAATAGACGTCACCGGATCGGTCGTGCATGTAAAAGGGGATGAATTAGCAAAACAACCGGTATTGACCGCCACACAGGCCTTGCAAGGAAAGGCTGCCGGCGTTCAGATTACCAGCAGCGGACAGCCGGGAAGTATGCCTACTGTGGTCATCCGCGGGACCGGTTCCATCCTGGCCGGCGCAGGTCCATTATACGTTGTAGATGGGATTTGGACGGACGATATTACCAATATTAATACGGCGGATATTTTATCTCTCGATGTCCTGAAGGATGCTTCGGCATGTTCGATTTATGGGGTACGAGGCGCCAATGGGGTCATCCTGATCACCACCCGGCAAGGCTCGGGTAAAATGAGGGTAAATTACAACAACAACATAGGCATACAGCAGGCGGCTTTTGTGGTGCCCATGGCCAACGCTGCCCAGTACATCAATTACAGGGAAAATTTTTCAGGCCTTCCTGTACCCACCACAGGTTATTCGACTAACTGGTACAACCAGGTGTTGCGGAACGCTTTCTATCAAAATCACAACTTGTCCGTTTCAGGCAGCAGTTCACAGGACAAATATGCCTTGAGTGTGGGATACCTGACGAATGACGGCATCATCATCGATAATGACTATACAAGGTATACCATTCGTTTTAACAATGAGTTTTCGCCTGCTTCCTTCCTTAAAATAGGTACTACAGCCTCTTTTGCCAGCCAGGCCTCACAGAACGTACCCACGGGCACTATCACAGAAGACGCGTATCGCGCTTCGCCGCTGGTACCTGCCATGGTCAATGGGAAATTCGGTAATACTTCTCAATATCAGAATGTGGGCAATCCTGTGCTGGATGCGCAAAACACAAATGATCTTAGCCATAATAATAAGGGCCAGGGTAATATTTATGCGGAGATCAGACCCATTAAATCCCTCATCTTTAAATCGACCTTCGGCGATGAGTTGAATTTTTACGATGACCGGCAATACACCTATCAACATAATAACGATACCACCTTTTTTAATGTGAATGGCGGCAGTCAGGGGGCGAACCGCAGCATCCTGGCTGTAGCTAATGTAAAAAATTATCATTGGGTTTGGAGTAATACTGTCAACTATAACCTGGACTTGGGTAAGAGCAGGATAAATATACTTGGCGGTACGGAAGCGCAGGAATATTACAGCGTTGGCTTCACAGGATCCAGATACAACGTACCGGCTGTATCAAGCGAATGGTATTTACAGGATGGTGACGCCACAACCCAGGCTAATGGCAGCTCCGTGGTAAAATACAGGACAAATTCTTATTTCGGCAGGCTGTTGTATAATTATGATGACCGGTTTTTATTAACGGCTAATTTTCGGGCAGACGGCAACTCCGTCTTTTCCGAACAGAACCGTTGGGGTTATTTCCCCGGCGTAAGCGCGGGATGGGTGATCAGCAAGGAAAATTTCATGCAAGACCAAAAGATCTTTCAATATCTAAAATTGAAAGCTGGCTGGGGTGAACTGGGCAATTCTAATATACCCACCGATGCCACCGTCACAACCCTCGTTCCCAATCTGCCTTATTTCTTCAACAGCGGTACTACGGCATCGGGAGCTACTTCCGGCAGTGCCGCAGCTCAGATAAAAGAATTGAACCTCAAATGGGAAATAACAAAAGAAACGGACCTGGGATTCGAATACAGTATTTTGAAAGGAAGGCTTAGCGGTGAATTTGATGTATATGACAAACGGGCAAGCAATGCTTTGATCTATGTGCAGGTGCCGGGTGATTTTGGCAGCCAGGCAAATCCGGCCAGTACTATTGCAGCAGGCGATGTGATCACCAATGCTGCTACTATTGACAATAGAGGGTTGGAGTTTTCTGCCCGCTGGCATGACAATATCAGTCAAAAAGTTTCCTATTTTATCGGCGGAAATGTATCCTTTAACCGGAACAGGGTAGTGAACCTCAATGGCGGCCTGCCATTTTTCGATGGAAATATAAACGGTGACTTTACCACGGAGACTAAAGCAGGATATCCAATAGGCGCGTTTTTCCTGCCACAGGTCATCGGGGTCTTCCAAACCCAGACACAGATTGACGCTTACAAGGATAAAAATGGTAATCTACTTCAGCCCGGCGCCAATCCGGGAGATTTTATCTATAAATACAACTCCAACGGGATACTGGATACTGCCTTTATGGGCGCTTATCAGCCAAAGGCCTATATCGGCGTCTCCGGCGGCGTAACCTACAAAAGCTTCGATCTGTCAATCGATCTCTATTCTAATATCGGCAATAATGTATACAATGGAAAGGCTCAGGCACGCGTAGTAGCCACAGACAATATAGAAAGGTCCGTCGCAACCAGCTATTGGACGTCGACAAATCACTCCAATACCCAGCCCGCCCCCAATGGTGGCAATCTGCCTGCGTCCTCTTATTTCCTGGCATCAGGAACATTTGCGCGGATCAACAATATCACGATCGGGTACAACATGCCTCCGGCCCTTCTGAGCAGGCAAAAAGTGGTCAGCAGCTTTAGGATATTCATAGACGCCCAAAATCCGGTGACCCTTAAAAAGTATGGTGGTTTTTCAGCCGAACTGCCCAGCGCATCGACTGTTTATAATGGCGCCCAGTTGACAGCTAACACTTTAATACCCGTATCAACAGCTACCAATGCAGGGATTGATTATAATACTTACCCGACAGCAAGGACTTTTGCGGCCGGAGTAAATATTGGCTTTTGATAATTGTAACAGCAATTTCTACATCTAATTTTTTATCGATGAAAAATAAATGGCGTTTACTTTTTTGCTGCGCAATAGTGCTGGCCAGTTGCAAAAAAAGTTTTTTAGATGTGCCTATTCAAGGCCAGGGCACACCCGCTACAGACCCACAGGTGGTCGCAAATGAGGTGACAGGTGCTTATAATGCACTGATTACGCCGGACCCCACCCAATCCGGATTCGGCAGCTATGATATACACGGGGTTTATTTTATTACGGTCACCAATATAATTTCGGACGATGCTGATAAAGGCAGTTACGCCCTCGATCAGGCGCCGGCCGCACAAATAGACAATTTTCAGGTCACCTCCGACAATGTTTACATTTCCGGTTTGTGGCGGGGATATTATGCGGGGATTTCCCGTACGAATGTTGCCTTGAGGGATTTGCCTACTGCCACCGCCGTTTTGCCCCAGGCCATGATCACGATGAGAACAGCCGAAATGCGTTTCTTACGCGCGTACTTCTATTTCAATATGGTGCGAATGTTCGGAGGTGTGCCGCTGGTATTGACGGTGCCGACGGGCCCGCTAAACCAGGATAGTTCTTTTTATGTTCGCGCGTCTGACAGTGTTATCTACAATAGCGCTATCCTTCCCGATCTGCGGTTTGCAGTAGCCAATCTGCCATTGAAATCGGAGACGGACGTCGGCCGCGCCACCAAAGGGGCAGCTGAAACCCTGCTCGCCAAAGTGGATATGTATTTAAAAAACTGGGCAGAGGCGGATAGCCTGACAAATGATGTGATCAATTCCGGACAATACCAGCTGGTACCCGATTATTCCATCCTCTGGCGACAGGCGGGAGATAATTCTGCCGAATCTATTTTCGAGGTAGAGACGGGATTATACGGCAGCGTGGATTATGGTATACCTGAATATGTCGAATTCCAGGGTCCGAGACAGGACAATGGCATGGGCACTCCCACTACGCCCTGGAACAACCCGGGCTTTAACCAGCCATCAGGTGATGATGGTTTTGGATTCGACATGCCAACGACCAACCTTATAGCTGCTTATGAACCGGGAGATCTCAGAAAGGCAGCGACGATAATCGACTTGCCCGCATCCGGTCCATCGGATACCTTGTTCGACGGCTTTGTCGTGCCGTCTTTACAGGGGATACATACCGCCTATAATTATAAAGCATATCACAGCCAGATACTCCCGGGTTCTACTATACCACAGGTTGAAGCTTTCGAAGGGAACCGCGGCCTTTGCCCAAAGAACGTACATCTCCTACGGTATGCTGAAGTGCTGTTGATCAAGGCAGAAGCCGATTATAACCTGAACAATACCGGCAGCGCCATCGCACTCCTCAACCAGGTGAGAGCACGGGCTGGATTGGTGCCTACTACCGCCGCCGCAGGGACCGCCCTGCAATTGGCCATCTGGAACGAACGTCGGGTAGAACTTGCAATGGAACACGATCGTTTTTGGGACATCGTCCGGCAGGGCCGTGCGGCGCAGATCATGAATGCTTCGGGTAAGAGTTTTACGGCGGGTGTGAACGAGCTATTGCCAATACCTTCTTCGGAAATTGCAATCAGTGGCGGCAGGCTCACTCAAAATCTGGGATACTGAGTAATGTATTTATAAATTATTTAAAAATTTAAAACTAAAAATGATGGTTATGAAAACAGTAAACAGCAAGATGCTCTTTTTAGCCGCTGTGATAGTAGTAGGTCTTTCAGGACTGGAGTCATGCAGCAAAAAAAATAGCAGTAGCGGCCCTCCAGCCCCTACCCCACTTGGGGGATTCGTTTCTTCGGATTCTGTAGAGCCCCAGGCACTGATAGCTTACTGGCCAATGGATGGAGATGCTAATGATCACAAGGGTGGTATAACAGGTACTCCCGTCAATATTAGCTATACTGCCGGGGTAAGGGGACAGGCCTACCAGGGCTCATCTAATGGCTATGTGTCCTTTACGCCCAATGCTGCATTTCAAGGTCTGCAGAGCTATTCGGTTTCCCTTTGGTTTTGGCAGCCCAGCCAGCCGGTGGGAACGCCTAACACTCCACAGGGTATGTTTATGGTGGCGGACGCCAACACGAATCCCGACCTCATTTTGGAGAATGAGCATTATGCTCCCGTATCTGGTGATTCTCTCCGGTTACATGCAGGATTCTATCATGCACAAGGGGTGACCTATCAGGGCTATATCATGGAGGAATTCGATACTGCGGCTATTGGAAAATGGGTACACTTTGCTATGACTTACAACGGCGGAACCTCGACTTATGTCGTTTATCAGGATGGGGTGGCTATGCCGAATAGCTCTGCATTCGGTGACGGCACCTCCACTGTCATTTTGGACGGACCTCCAAACGCTACCCCCGCTTCCCCTCTCGTTGGCAACCTCAACTTCACTACAGGTGCAACGAACGGTACTATAGGGACATGGACTGCCAACACTTTTGGGGTTTCACCTACCCTGGGTTCGAACGGCTGTTTCCTGGGCAAACTGGATGAAATAAGAGTATTTAACATAGCGTTGAAGCCTACAGACGTCGCGGGGTTATACCTCAATGGTCAGGCTGGACGCTAATGGAATTGATTTAGTCGAAGACTGTTTATCAAGAGGCTGTCCAAAGCCGGCAGCCTCTTACTGTTTTACGGAAAGATTAAAATGTAGACCTTGTGAAAAAGATCATTATTTTCACCTGCGTAGTGCTTGTCCTGTGGGCATGCAAAAAAGATAGCGCTTCAAAGGCAAAACCTGTCGTCAGCGCTCCTTTTGACTATGTCACGGCAACGATTAACGGCACCACTTACCAGGGGGGCAGCTTTTATAATACACCGCTTAGCCCCGTCATCGAAATTTCCTTTTCACAGCCCATCAATCAATCGACTGTGACAGGCAGCGTCCTTTTTGGAGGAGTCAGCGGCCAGGTGACTGTCAATTATTCATACCCTAATGACAGCTCATTGCTCATTCAGCCTACATCGCCGCTCAAAGCTTTGTCGAATTATACGGTCACGGTGTCGTCGGCACTGAAGTCAACGGCCGATTCGGCATTGACCACTACCGTGAAAATTAACCTGGTGACGTCGATCGATTCAACCGACAAATTTCCCCGCATCAGCGACTCCGCCCTCCTTACCCTGGTCGAACAACAAACCTTCAATTATTTCTGGAGCGGCGCTGATGCCAATAGTGGCATGTCAAAAGAACGCGCCTCGCAAACCCAGGTCACCACCGGCGGCAGCGGCTTTGGCATCATGGGAATGCTGGTAGGCGTACAACGTAACTTCATTACCCGTGCTCAGGCCCTCAGCCGCATTACCACCATCGTCAATTTTTTAACTAATTCTGTCACCACCTACCACGGCGCCTTCTCCCACTGGATCAACGGCAGTACCGGCGCTACGATTCCCTTCAGTACCGAGGATAATGGCGGTGATATCGTGGAGACTTCCTATATGCTGCAAGGACTACTGTGCGCCCGCCAGTACTTTAACAGCACCACCGACGCGAATGAGATCAGCCTGCGAAGCGCGATCAATAACTTATACAATAACGTAGACTACAACTGGTACCGCCAGAATGGCCAGAACGTCCTCACCTGGAACTGGAGCCCACAATATAATTTCGATATCAACGTCCAGGTCACTGGCTGGTGCGAAGCACTCATCACCTATGTATTGGGAGCATCATCCCCGAACAGTGCAGCAGCCATTCCAAAAATTGTCTATACCAATGGTTGGGCGCAGAATGGTGGCGAAAAGAACGGGAACACTTACTACGGGAATGTCCTGCCACTCGGCCCCGCCGACGGCGGCCCCCTTTTCTTTGCCCATTATTCTTTCCTTGGCATCAACCCGAATGGGCTCTCCGACACCTATGCCAACTACTGGACCCAGGACACGGCACATGCCATGATCAATTATTTGTACTGTGTGGCCAACCCAGGTCATTTCAACGGATACAGCGATTCCTGCTGGGGTCTGACGGCCAGCGATATTCAGGGTGGCTATGCGGCCAGCTCTCCGACAAGCGATATCGGCGTGATCGCCCCTACAGCCGCCATCTCTTCACTGCCGTATACGCCTGCGCAGTCAATGAGCGCACTACGTTTCTTTTATTATAAATTGGGCGACAAGATCTGGGGGCAATATGGTTTCGTAGACGCCTTCAACCTGACGAATATCTGGTTCGACAACGACTACCTTGCGATCGACCAGGGACCGGAGATCGTCATGATCGAAAATTATCGCAGCGGCCTCCTGTGGAATTTGTTCATGAGTTGTCCGGAGATCCAGACAGGAATGAAAAGCCTCGGGTTCTCCGGTCCCAATCTGCCATAATCAATAAACACCATGAAACATCTGATTATAGCTTCATTGGCTACACTGCTGACTTTGACAACGGCCACTGCCCAGGGGTGGCAACATGACCTTTCCGATTCTGCTTTGCTCGATCTGGTGGAACGACAAACCTTTCAATATTTCTGGGCGGGAGCCGAGTCTAACAGCGGCATGGCCGCAGAACGTATCCATACAGACAACATCTATCCAGATCATG
>JAMFSL010000104.1 GCA_026225275.1 Puia dinghuensis | reverse complement strand
ATCTGGGCATCGGTCAGGTCGTCTTTAGAGGCCGTTAATGTAGCGTCTACTGAAGTGAAAGTACCATCGATCTCATTAATGGTCAGATGGGTGATCCCAAAATTCAACTGGGAATGGGGTTTGTCCCAGGTCCAGGTTTGCGCGAAACTGGTGGTAGCTGCGAATAGGATGGCTGCGGTCATAATGGCGATCTTGTTCATGTTGATTGTTTTTTTGTTATTAGAATGATCAAATATTGGTGTTTAAACATTGAGTAAAGCATAAAAAAATCTTTCTTAATCCGGTCTGGCGCCCTCAGCGGCTTCGATTCCCCGGATGAAGCTGCACATCACATCGTCGAGCACCTGTCTGGGCAGTTCTTTGTGGCCTGTTGCCGGTTTATGGGACTGTTCATCCTGCCCGTGGGTAACGGTCACCCTGTCTGGCGCGACCATATTGATCGACACCAGGCCGTGCAGCATCGACCAGAAAGACTGGTATTTCAACCAGGGATTGAAAGTTGGGGTTTTTCCGGGCGTTACCATAGCTATAATACTGCTGGTGATCGCCTCGCTGAAATGACCCAGAGCGGGAATTTTGTCGGCCGTATCACAGCTGGGTATCCCAAGGCCGAACATCAGCTGATAATATTCTTTATTGGCAAAGGCAAAGCTCCAGTAGGCATTGCCCATTGCCCGGATCTGATCGGCCGGCTGGTCTTTCCCCGCCTTGGCAGCCATCAGGGCCTCTACTAGTAATTGGAAGCCTTTTCTATTGAATTCCAGTAAGATAGCCTCTTTATTTTCAAAATGACTGTAGATGACGGGGACACTGTATTCTATCGCATCGGCAACTTTCCGGATGGAGAAAGATTGCCACCCTTCGGTGATGACCATCTCCCAGGCCGCGTCCAGGATACTGGTCCGGACCTCTTCTTTTTGCCTTAATTTACGATCTGTAATTCCCATTTCTAGTTCCGTTACTTTTCGTAACGGTGTTAGCAAAGCTACGACCTTTTTTGATTTGACCAAAAAAATAATCAGATTTTAGATCTCTTACGTCTATTCATTCTTCAAATACTTGACTGGATTGGCCATCGCCGTGTTTATGGCCTGCAACCCTACAGTCAGCAAGGTGATACAGTCATTGTCCGGTAGTTTTATCACTTATTCGATCCCCTTATAATTATCCCCTCCATTCCGGTCGATCAGTGTTCCCAATGGATCGACTGCCGCTGCTTTCGGCTCTCCCACCACGGTAACCGTCATCGTATGTTCCCCCTGCGTCAGCCAATACTTCTTCCGGTGCAGGAACCGTTTAACCGTCCGACCGTCCGCGTCCTTGGCATCTGCTCCCAGCACGCCGATCTCTATATAGTCCTTCATCCCAACCGCCGGTACATCGTTTCCCTTTTCATCCCGGTAAAACTTATCGATCCTAAACCGGATCGTCACGGCATACACGTTTGGCCGGGCCGTTTTAACCGCCGAAACATCAATGATCTCATTATCATAGAAGGTCACCTTCTGCCAGGTGTCGTCCAGGTAATACCGCAACGATTCCGGCACATGCTGCCGCAACACATCATACAAATCATTGGCGCCCGCATAAGGCCCCCGCGCTCGAAACGCATACGTATCCCGAAACTCCCGCAGCGCTTTGTTGATACTATCCTCCCCGATTAAATCCCGCAGACCGTATAGCACCACCCCAGCCTTCGGACCCCACTCGAACCAAAAGTTGGCCGTCAGCAACGGATGTTCCCGCTCTGTCAACCGTCGCCGGATAAAGTTGTACGGCCAGATCTGGTCCTGCAGGATCGGCCGGATATTCTCCTCGCCATACTTCTTCCCGATCATGACCAGCGCATCATACGTGGCAAGACCTTCCGACAACACCAGCGAACCTACCGTTTCGTTGGGCGCCACCTGGTAACGCCACCACTGCTGCGCCAGGGCTCTTGTCACATCGTAGTGCAGATAATCATATTGGTCCGGATCGCTAAAATGGGCATTCCAGTCATTCGCCTCGGCATAGAAATTCATGGCCGTCGAGGTAGCTTCCCGCGGCCCGTAATTCGATGTCTCTACCTGCCGGATACTGCCGTACGGATAGCCGCCATAAGCGTGAGCATAATAGGTCAATCCATCCTTATAAGCCTTGATATACCTGTCCAGGTTAGCAGCCTGCGAAGGATCATAGTAGACCTCGATTCCAATTGGATGATCCACCAGCACGCTATCCCGCTTTTCCGCATATTTTCCTGCCGCAACCGCGAACGGCGGATACATTCCGGGTCGGTCGGCGACATAATGAAAATAATTGCGCCCGTTTGCTGTCCACTGTCCTACCAGATCGCCGTGACTGACCGCCGTCTGATCTCCAGGCACGCCCACCGTCACCTCCATCCGATAAAGATTCCCCGCCCCTTCCTTCAACGTATTAATACCCACGGGATCATTCTGCGCAATTTCTTCCTCTGTTTTCGGGGGTAGTCCTGCCTTTTTCCGGACATAAGGACTACCCACCTCGTCATCGTCGTCATAGCCGAGCCCCGGCAGGCCGGTGGTAAAAAAGGTCCCGTTGTTCAGCAGGTTGCCCGCATACAACCCATTCGTAAACCCCTTGTGAAGCGTAACGGACCTCACCTCCAGCACCGCCGAATCGCCGGGCGCCAGCGGGGTCCGGAGGGTATATAGCCGGAAATCCGACGTATCCGCTGCCGGTCCGAACCAACTAAACTTTCCCCGGCGATACATCAGGGGATAGGAAACGGGAACGGGCTGTCCCGCGGCGGTGATCGAATAATCGGCCAATCCATCCGCATCCAGCAGCATTTCCGAAATCGGCTTGTCCGTCCGGTTCTGTATCGTCACCCTTGCATCAACGACCGCCCGCTTCTCCTCCGGATAAAGATCGATGGATTCCACTATGTTCGTCACGCTCGGTAAAGGCAGCCCCTGGTATTTTTTCAGCGCTTTCTCATAAATGATGGACCGATCCTGCTGTTCGTCTTTCGTCAACCACTCATTCAGATAGCTTATATTATAATAGATGTATCCGCCAACGGCCAAAAAAAGCAACAGCAATAGTGTTGCGATACCCTTTGTCACACCGTTAAGTCGCTCCGCGACCAGTTGCCAACGCTCCTTCAACGAACTGCTCACTCCCCGGTGATACCATAATGCAGCGATGACGATCAGCAGGGTAGCCCCCAGCATCCAATACAGATCGAACCAGGTGATGGGCGTGACCATATGCCCCATACCATCCATATCGGTTATACCTGAATTAGGGGTAAAAGAATAGAGCATTAAGTGATAGTTGAAGATTCCGGTGGAGTCCAGGAAAAACATCCCGATCCACAATGGCACCGCAATCGCATAGCTCGCAAACTTATTGTTAAAGACCACCTGTATCACATAGCAGAGAGCCGCAGCCTCCAGAAATTTTGGCAACAGGATGATGAACAAATAGGTCAAATAAGCATTCCAGTTCAAATGCGTATATCCCTTCGCCAACTGCACCACGACACCCAACACGACCGGCAGAAAAGACAGCCCCACACTAAGCACCAGCAGCGAAATCAGCTTTGATCCGTTCAACACCCAATTGGGGGGCGGCAGCGAGTCATTGATATAGGCATACCGTGTCAACCGGTCCCGCTGGAGCGTTTCACCCGTATAGAAAAGAATGATAAAAAAGATAAAGAAGGGGAAGGCATCGCTGAAGATCGATAGCAGCATAACGGTCCGCGGATAATCGGGTACGCCTTCGTTACCTTCGCCCATCCAGAAGACAAAGCCCAAAAAAAGACTTCCCACGCCGACGATCACCCAGAAATAATTATCCCGGATGATATTCAGCAGCTCCAGCCGGACCAGACTGCTGAGCACCCGTCGGTTATATACGCCCGTGAAGCTCAACGCCGGCGTTTTCAGTTCCGTTCGCGACCTTTCACTGATTTCATCCGCGCCCGCCTTATCCCGCCTGCCTGCAAAGAATGTCTCAAAATTGAACCGCAGATAAGTGATGATGATGACGACCAGCCCGATCCCCGGCCATAGCAGCCGGTTGATCGCCATGGGCCCCGAAATCGCTATCAGGCTGTTGTTTTGTAGCAGATAATTCGAATTCATCGTCTGCTCCCGAACCCCGTTCAACGCAAACGGATCCGCAATCCCTATTACCGTGGCATTGTTGGTGTGATTGAGGAAGAACAGCGCCATGAAGTAGAAAAGGAATAGTAACAAGCCCCCGAAATAGATCACTTTTACATTCCGCAACACCGCCACCAGCCCGTAGAACAGCGTGGAGGTGAACAGGATATTAGGCAGCCCCAGCAACATCAAAGGATGCAGATAATATATTGGCTTATTCGGCCCATATTGCGCGGCCGCCGTTTTCCCGATTGCCGGACCCAGATGCGATCCCAGCCAGATGCCAAGAGGGATGGCCATCGCGATCCCGATCATAAAGACAAACGATCCCGCAAACCGCCCCCAGAAATACCCTGCCTTGGTGATAGGATAGGTGAGATAATAATCCTTGGTCTGGTATTCGATATCCCTGAATATCGCCGTCCCCATGACGGATGAGCTGACCAGGGTCATCAACATGGTCATGGCGCAGCACCAAAAACTGATCAGAAAAGGAGAATTGATATGTTCCTTTTCCAGCACCGGTAACGACCCAGTGGAAAAGGCGAAGAGGGTAAAAATAAATATCCCTAAGAAATAAAGGTAGACGGCCGGCCTGCGCACCCGGCTCCGGATCTCGAACAGGAAGATTTCGATGAACATAAGGATTGATTTAAGATGGGACTACAGCGTGTTCACATCCACGCGGGTGGCAATATTGCTAAAATAAACATCTTCCAGGTTGGGCTCTGCGGGTGCAAAGCCATCCTGCAGCCTCGCATCCTTTGACAGCACCCGGATATGCAGCTTGCCCCCCTTAAGCTGCGTCGATATCACCTGGTAAATATTTCGATAATAGCCGATATCCGCCTGGTCGATCGCTTTCGAAAATATCACTCCATCCAGTTCCTTCACTGCCTTTTCCGGATCGCCCGCATACAACACCTCGCCCTTGCAAATGATCGCAAAGCTGGAACACAGCGTACTCACATCCTCTACGATATGGGTAGACAGGATCACTATCGTATTCTGGCCCAATTGGCTTAGCAGGTTGTAGAATCGGTTCCTTTCCGCCGGATCGAGGCCCGCGGTCGGCTCATCCACGATGATTAGCTTGGGATCGCCAATCAACGCCTGCGCAATGCCGAACCGCTGTTTCATCCCGCCCGAATAGGTGCCCAAATGCTTATGTCTGTCCTTGTACAGATTCACCTTTTCGAGCAGCCCTTGCACGACATCCCGTCGTTCGCCAGCCTGTCCAACACCCTTCAGCCGCGCAATATGATCCAGCATCCTGTCTGCCGGGATATTCGGATAGACGCCGAATTCCTGCGGCAGATAACCCAACAACTGTCGTACGCGAGTTTTGTTGTGCAGCACATCCAGTCCATCCAGGACAATGCTGCCTTTGTCCGCCTCCTGCAATGTCGCGATGGTCCGCATTAGCGAGCTTTTACCGGCGCCGTTGGGACCCAGCAGGCCGAACATCCCGTTGCCGAGGGTTAAATTAACGTCATAGAGTGCCCGCACTCCATTGCTGTAGGTCTTGGAGAGACCTTCGATGGATAATTGCATGTCTGATATTTTTTTAGTGTTAGTGGCTCATGGTCGCAAACCTGATCTTTTTGATGTTTTTCCCCCTGCTTTGGACATCGGCATTGCTGTCCACGAGGTAAGTGGCGCTATCGATGGTGGAGTAGCGGTCGTCCGCAATGCTGCGGTTATCGAGCGAAAGGTCGAGGATGGCGATATGGGTTTGTTTGTTAAAAATGATATCGCTATTGACGGCTGTAATCCGCAAGCTGTCGAAATGTTCGATGCTGTAGATCGTATCAGCATCGGGGCGGTAGGCGCCGACCCAAAACTGGCTGCTGTCCACCTGAAAGGAGCCGCTGACGCCAGTTCTGCCTTCTTCGTTGGAAAGAGTGGCAAATCCGTTTCGAATAAGAATGCGGGATTGCGCGGGAAAATAAATGCGAACCGAAGGATAGTCCTGGTAGCTCACCCAGTTATCTTGCGGGGATCTGGTCTTGAGATCCCTGGAATAAAGTCGCAGGGAGTCGCCCTGGCGCTCGTAGTTCAATGACGCCTCGCTGCCTCGTTGAAGATCGAACTCAAAATGGTCCGAGGGATAGAATGTGGTCCGCATAGGCCCGTCCAGCAGGATCGTGCGAATGCCGCTGAGCGGATGGGCAGCATATTCCTGCACATTGATCGTTTTAACGTCTGTGATCTCACCGGCGCGGTATTTTGCATAATGCAGCAGGTCCGTGCCTATAAAGGCGGTCAGGGCGAAAGACGCGGAATAAAGCAGGATTTTATCGCTTGTTTTCATGTTGATAGGTTAGCGATGAAAGTTTT
The DNA here is from genome assembly GCA_026225275.1 of Puia dinghuensis. Lineage (GTDB taxonomy): Bacteria > Bacteroidota > Bacteroidia > Chitinophagales > Chitinophagaceae > Puia > Puia dinghuensis_B. Next base: position 12,945 of record JAMFSL010000104.1, on the reverse strand, counting down.
GTTTTTTATATTTTTCAAACGGCTTATTAAGGTCATCCGGCGTCATCCCCAGAAGTGCCATGCTGCGAAAGACATTTGGCAGATCCCTGTCCATAAAAGTCTCCAGCCGGTAATGCGTGGCGATGTTGACGGCTTGAGGGGCTACGAAGAACCCAACTCCCCGCTGGTTGAAGATGATTTCCTTTTGTTGCAGGAATTCAAATGTCCGCATGACCGTATTAGGGTTGACTTCCAATTGGATGGCCAGTTCCCGCACAGAAGGAATGCGCTGTTCGGGCGGCCATTCTTTCAGCAGGATCTTTTCGCAGACGAAATCCGCGATCTGGAGATATATGGCTTGTGATTGACTGAATTCCATCCTATACTTCTTTTTCCTTGATTCTAAAATAGGTAGCCGTCCAAAAGATCACCGGAATGCCGTATAGCAGCATGGGTCCCAGTATTGCGCCCAATAACGGCGACAGGCGAACTGCCCGGACGTGCAAAGTGCCTCCGTCGATGATCCAATCGTAGAAAAATTGCCGGTGCCATCCCTGGGGCAGCGTCTGTTCGATCAGCCGTTGCTGCAGCGTCATGAAGCAAATGAGGGCTATCGCTACCGCCACGCCTGTCTTTATAAAAGCATAGCGCTTGAAATACACCGATCCCAGCGCAAAGGCACTCTGGAGGGCGAAATAAAACAGCAGGTACAGACTGCTCAAGTGCCTTAAATAATCATTAGGCATGCCATTAAAAACATGAAAGACCGGCACGGGATCGATAGGCTGGCCTTCGGCCCAGGTCCGGTGTCCATTTTTGATGAGACCATTGACGACCCGGATCATAGGGATGTCCACAAGGTAAAAGGCCAGTGTATAGACGACAAAAAAGGTGATCGCGGAATACACCAGCCCGCAGAGCATTTTCTCCAGGGATGAGGCGGGGATGGCCAGCCACACAATACCCTGGGCCTTGATGTCGAATTCGCCAAAGATCGTGCTGGCATACAGACAGCCTACGGTATACAACCCTACGTAATAGGTCAGGCTCTGGAAGCCTTCATCCAGCGGTTGAAAGGTGTTCTCGATTACGATAAACCCTTCCCAAACTAGCAGTAAGCCCAGCATCGCTGGTATCGCAAGCAGATAGCGTTTACGATTGACCGACCAATGAAGCGTCATCAATTTTGCCCATCGGTCCATGGAAAAGGTTTGGTTCACGGCTGAGCGATCTTTCATCCTTTTGATTTTGTGCTATGGTTTGAACAATAGATTGAGCTGCGCGCCCTTCAGCATCACGGCTTTGTAGAGCATCTCCAGGTCTTGTGCACTTTCCTCGCCCGTATGGTTCGGAAGGATCAGAGAGTTCCCCCGGAAAGAAGACTCGCTATAGATCGCTGCGGCCGTCTCCTGCGGGTCATGAGAAAGCCGGAAGAGCAAAGTGCGGGAAATGGCATCGACGGTCTGGTCGAAAAGGATCCTGCCTTCGTCAATGATCGTCACCCGATCGATGAGGTTTTCCAGGTCTTTCACCTGGTGGGTGCTGATGACGATACAATTATTGGCATCCACTGCGCCTGCCATGACTTTGCGGAACTGACTTTTGCTAACGATATCCAGGCCGTTCGTAGGCTCGTCCATCAACAGCAAGTCGGCATTGGTAGCCAGCGCGAAGCAGATCAGTATCTTTTTTTGCTGACCATAGCTCATCTCGTCGAGCCTTCCCTCCAGCGGTAGCGAAAATCCGGCGGCGGCTTTGTCAAATTGTTCCTGGCTAAACCGTGGATAGAAGACCGCCTGCACCCGAACCCACCGCCGCACCGGCAGGGGTGGAAGGAATAGTTCCTCCGGCAGGAGAAAAACACGCTGGAGGAAGTCGGGCTGTCTTTTTCGGGGGAGGTAGCCCAGGACGTCTATAGTGCCCTGCCGGGGGAATAGAAAGCCACCGAGGTTTCGCAGCAGCGTGGATTTGCCCGTTCCGTTGCGCCCAAGTAATCCATAGATGTGGCCCGGGGCCAGGTCCAGGTTAAGGCCGGAGAACACAGTCCGGCGACGGTAGGCAAAATGCAGATCCCTGATTGTAACCATCATTAGCGCAGACAGTTTAGTGTACTAGTTAAGTAATACACTAAGATTGCAACTTTTTTCGAATCGGACAAATTTATTTTTTGGATTTGGCATACCCGCATAAAAAAAGAGGCGACCCATCATTAGGCCGCCTCTGTCCATAACCACCGAAAACATTTATTTACCGGCGTAATCATGTTCATGACCCCACTTGTCCAGATACAAGGACTTGTGCGATCCCTTCTGATCGACCTTTACCATGTACAGATCCATCTTCCAGGGTCGGTCGATCTTAGTGAAATTGTGAGAAAATTCGCCAGGGTATTTGTCCTTTAATTTGTTGATCACCCTGTCCGGAACAGCGCTCTCCGATACCGGCATCTTCGAATCGATCCGATGTCCGGACCAGTTGTAACAGGCAGTCATATCCGTGGCCCCATCTTTCCGGAAACTGACGTCCCACTTGCCGTTCTTCATTGCCCAGACAGGCGATGTCGCATCCTTATATTCATGGTGAAAGGCGGAATTCACTTTACCGGGCACATTCACCCCGGCTACAGGCGTACTACCGGTTACAGGCATACTGTAGGCGCTGGCTGCGCATACAAGGGTGGTGGTGGATAGGACACAAAGTGCCATAATGATCTTCTTCATAATCGTTCATTTTAAGTGATAAAATCTATTCCAGATCACTATAGTTGCTTCAAGAACCCTGCCACGCCCTCACCAGGCCCCACGAAGTGGTCGCGAGCGCAACCCGCGTTTCCACAGAGGTGATTTTTCTACACAGCGAGCCACAGGCGCAAACAATTTCTTTCGTTAGTGTTCAGAACTTGTTAAATTTCAATTATATTCATAGTCCATATGACGACTACTACACCTTCACAAAGACTCACTTCTGGCATGCCCGGCCACAGCGCTGGCGCTTCCGGTATCGGACACTCACGTGTCCTCTCCCTCGATGCCCTGCGGGGGTTCGATATGTTCTGGATCATGGGGGGAGAAGAGATCTTTCATACCATTGCCAAGAATACAGGCAGTCCCTTCTGGACGGCTATTTCCGATCAGTTCGAACATCCTGCGTGGAACGGATTTCATTTCTATGATCTGATCTTTCCACTCTTCCTTTTCATGGCCGGGGTGGCCACACCTTATTCTGTCGGAAGAGAGATGGAGAAAGGAACACCCCGCAAAAAGCTGCTGGTACGCGTTATCCGGCGGGGACTGATCCTGGTGCTGCTGGGAATCATATATAACAATGGCCTGAAGATCCATCCGTTGTCCGAAATACGCTTTGGCAGCGTTCTGGGCCGTATCGGACTGGCCTATATGTTCGCTAATATCATCTATTTATATACTAAGCAGTTGGGGCAGATCATCTGGTTCGCATCCTTGTTGATCGGATACTGGTTGCTGCTGTCGCTGACTTCCGCACCCGGCCATCCACGCGGCGACCTGACGATGGAAGGCAATTTCGCCTCCTTTGTCGACCGAACGATCATGCCGGGGCGATTATATCTCGGTATTCATGATCCCGAAGGGCTGATGTCCACGATCCCTGCGATCGGCACGGCGTTGCTGGGCATCCTGACGGGGAACTTCCTGAAGAACAGCTCTTTTTCGCCTTCGGCCAAAGCGGGCCGGATGGCCATCGCGGGTGTCATTTCGCTGGTTTTGGCGCTTGCCTGGAATACCATCTTCCCGATCAATAAGAATCTCTGGACCAGCTCATTTGTGCTGACCGTCGGCGGAATCAGCCTGCTGCTGCTGGCTGGCTTCTATTATATCATCGATGTCAGGGGATACAGGAAATGGGCCTTCTTCTTTTCCGTTATCGGCATGAATTCCATCCTGATCTACCTGTCGCCGCATTTTATCAATTGGAAATACATGACCGATGGCTTCTTTTACTGGGTTGGGCAATTGATTCCCACCCCATGGAACGCATTGGCGATGGTGTTTTGCTTCCTGGCCGTCAAATGGGCTTTTATGTATTTTCTTTACCGGAAAAAGATTTTCCTGCGGGTATAAGTGCGGGTAAAAGGTTACCTCCTGGCAACCATTTCTCCCATCAGCGTGTCGCTGAACTCGCACATTTTTTCCAGCAATTCGGCCAGCTCGTCACCTTTCTCCGTCAGCGAATACTCTACTTTAGGAGGGATCTCTTCAAAATCCAACCGGTTGATCAGGCTATATTTTTCCAGTAACTTCAGCCTGTCCGAGAGGATGGTATCGCTGATATACTTAAGATCGTCCTTGATCAATTTGAAACGATTATTGCCCTCCTGTATGCAAAACAGGACATCGCTGAACCATCTTTTGCTGACGAGGTCCAGCAATTCATTCAAGCTGCATTTTTCTTCCAGGAAAGACTGATTGCGATAATTGGTCGAACTTGTTTTTCTCTCTGTCATGATCGGAAGTTTTTGGGACATTAATGACGATCATACTAATTAACGCCTTTGAATGATAATAAGTTTAAAATTAGTAAGGTCAGCGTACAATGAACGAAGTTTTTTCCATCTCCGATAGGCGTATTTTAACCAAAACTTTACGGATCTTAACAGCTGCCGCAGCTCTTGCTGGTGCAAAAATTGCATAACTTCCCTTTTAAACAGAGCCATCATGAAAAAGTCAACTTCCCGCTCAAAGGCTGCTGATCATTCCCCTGCAACAGATCAGCCGAAGGATGGACGCCCGGAGCGCTATAACCGTGCGCGTCCCGCCAGGGGCAACCAGCCGGAACCCGATAGTCATACACCTGAAAATAGTACAAATCATAACGGTTCGGCGGATGCATTCGGCGCCACTGAAGAAGTCCGGGATGATGAAGACAGCGATGAGGATAATGATGATTTTGCCAGGGACTATAAATAAGCCGCTCAAAACTCCAGCCCCTGCCCCTGTTCAGGGAAGATCAGTCGCAACTGCATTGGATTATGGGCTGTCAGTTCCTGCCGGATGGTCGCTTCCTGGTCGCCGTGGTCGCTCCCGGGTTTCATATGCGTGATCACGACCGGCAGACCTTTCAACGATCCCGGCCCCGCCTGTTGTCCCAGATCCTTCATTTCCTCCATCAGCCAATGAGGTGTTAAATGACCGAACAGCGATTTGTCGGGTTGTTCTGAAGGAAAGGATACTTCGATAAAGATAGCCTTCAGTTTGCCTGCCTGTACGAGCGGTCCGGCCACCTGCCACAGCCGGTGCAGTTTATCGGAATGCTCTACGGAGTCTGCACCAGTATCTCCCAGATATAAGAGATAGGCTTCGCCGCTTTTCACCAGGAAAGCCGTGCTCTCATAAGGCGCCCCATGGCTCAGGGGGTAGGCCGTGACGGACAGCGGCGTTCTTTCGACAGCCATTTCATTACCCGGAACCATTGGAACGTAATGATATTTCTTTAGCAAGGGTTTTTCACCCTCATCGCCGAAATTAGCCCAGCTTTTCCAGCTGAAATATTTGTCCTTCAGCACATCGAGGCAGAACGGTAATCCATAAATATTCTTAACGCTGTCATCCGGGGAGTTGAGGATCAATCCCGCCACATGGTCCAGGTGAGGATGCGAAATAAAATATGCCACGATATACTGTCTCAGCACCATACTGCCCGGCCCGGGCAGAACTCCCTTTTCGATAGCCTTCCGAATGCCGGAGTACAGCGTGCCTGCGTCCAATGCGATGTAATGGGTGGTGCCAGCCTGCGCGACCAGATAGGAGGACAGGTTACTTTCATCCAATCCACCTTTGACACCCAGCGGAATGACCGTAAAGGACGGAGATTGACCGTACAGATGACCGGCCAGCAAAAGACAACAAAAGACCACCCTATATCGATTCATGAAATTCATGAAATAAATATAGGGGATTTTGAACGTACGTCGGGATTTTGGCCTTACGTCGTGGCGCCAATGAAGAGGGGAGCGGTGTCGGTCAATTTTTCCAGCAGCCGCATGATGCGATCCTTTTCCTTTCTAAGAAAGCTGATCTCAGTTTCCAGGTGAGCGATCTTCTCGTCTTTGCTACAGACGATCTGCCCCAGACCGCCCTCCAACCAACAGGTAACTGAACTTTGTGAATTAAATACTAATTAACCTATTTTGTTGCTTTAATCTGCTGGTAATTGCTATCTTACTCGCGAATAGGTCCTAATCCTATCCGATAAGATCCAATGCCAGGTATTAAAGCCTCCCAAAAATTCATCTATTATTGCCTTTACAGCCTGCTGTACGCATTGTCCCTATTGCCTTTTCCCCTCTTGTATGCTTTGTCTGACTTCATCTGTTTTATATTGTTCCGGGTATTCGGCTACCGGAAAAAAGTGGTGCTGACCAATCTGCGAAAGTCTTTTCCCGATAAATCACCGGCTGATATCAACCGTCTGGCAAATAACTTTTACAGTTACCTGTGTGACCTTTTCCTCGAAATATTCAAGACATTGAGTATTTCGAAGGAATCCATGTTGCGGCATTGCCAGATGACTCCTGAGGCGCTGGAGTTATTCAAAGAATTGGGCGAAGAGGGCAAAAGCCTGATCCTGGTCTGCGGGCACTACGGAAACTGGGAGTGGGCCGGTAATACCTTCAGCCTGCTTTGCCCGCAACGGCTGTCGGTCATTTATCATCCGCTGTCCAGTCCGGCTTTCAATCACCTGATGTACAAGATGCGGACCCGGTTCGGCACCGGTCTCATCGAAATGAATGCCACCTCAAAATGATGGTCAAACAGAAGGGGACGTTAACGGCCACCGGGTTCATCGCCGATCAGACACCTTTTCCGGAGCGGGCTTACTGGACACAATTCCTCCATCAGGATACGCCGGTATTCATGGGGCCGGAGACGATCGCCCGCAAACTGAACTACCCCGTTATCTATACTTCGGTGCAGCGGCTGAAAAGAGGATATTACCGGATCGATGCGGAGCGGCTGGTTGATCGTCCCGTTGCGACGGTTGACGGCGAAATATCTGAGCTGCATACCCGCAGACTGGAGCAGGATATCATGGCGCACCCGGAAATATGGCTTTGGTCACACAAGCGCTGGAAATATACCCGGCCGGCGCAGCCTCTCGTCCAACAACCTGTCATCGCATAAACCCTATTCAACCCATGTTAAGCGGAAAAGAGCTCATCCTGTCAACAAAAGAATACGCCTGCGAAAATATTCGCGCTTCCTGGGCGCATACCCTGTCCACGATGGGATTACTGTTGCTGTCGCTGGCCGGCACGCTTTTCATGCCCACCCTGGTCGGGAAGATCGGCTGCAGTGTATTTGCCGGATTGATCGTCATCCGATCGTTTATCATCTATCACGATTATCAGCACCATACCATCCTGCACAACAGCAGGACCGCAAGTGTCCTGATGACGATCTTCGGCTGGTATATTCTGGCACCGGCCAGCATCTGGAAGCGTTCCCACGATTATCATCATCAGCATAATTCCAAATTGTTCAGTGCCGATATCGGATCTTATCCCATCGTGACCAAGGACAAGTTTCAGTCGATGGACTGGCGGCAAAGATTGGGCTATCTGGCGATCCGCCATCCGCTGACCATCCTTTTCGGCTATATTACCATGTTTATCTGGGGCATGTGCATAAAGTCCTTCCTCAGCAATCCCCGAAAGCATGCCGATTCTCTTTTTGCCCTGTTGCTGCACGCAGCGGGATCGGTCCTCATCTGGGTGTTCTTCGGATTCCAGGGGTGGCTGCTTTGTATATTTATTCCTTTCTTCATCGGACAGGCGTTGGGGGCCTACCTGTTTTACGCCCAGCACAATTTTCCCGGCGTAGTCTTCAAGGACCGCTGCGGATGGACCTATGAAGGCGCTGCCATGGAATCCTCCAGCTATATGCGGATGGGGTCTTTCATGCGATGGTGCACAGGCAATATCGGCTTTCATCATATCCATCACCTGAATTGCCGGATTCCTTTTTATAAACTACCGATAGCCATGGATCGTATCCGGGAACTGCAGCAGGCAAAGATCACTTCCCTTAACCCCAGGGACATCGTGGCCTGCCTCCGGTTAAAGGTCTGGGACCCCGAGCAGCAGAAGATGATCGGGTACAGGGAGATTTTCTGAGGCTATTCCACTTTCAGACTCCTGGCGGGATTTACCAACGCAACACTGATGGCATGATAACCGATAGTTATCCACGCAATGATCAGGGACCCTGCCATCGATAAAATAAAGACGCTGCCGCTGATAGGTACCCGGTAAGCGAACTGCTGCAACCAATGGCTCATAAAAAGGGCGGCACAAGGCCCGGCTATGGCAAATGCGCCGATGATCAGCAGCGTAAATTCTTTGGAAAACAGGTAGACGATATTTCCCATCGATGCTCCCAGCACTTTCCGAATACTCATTTCCTTTATTCTGCGGATAGCCATGAAAGAGACCAGTGCGAATAAGCCCAGGCAGGATATGAAAATGGCTATGATGGTAAACAATTGGTATAACGAGGCCAGTTGTGTCTCCTGCCGGTAAAATCTGGCGATATTTTCATCCAGGAAAGTATAATCGAAGACATGATTGGGAAAGGTGGCCTGCCAAAGCTGCCTGATCTTCGGAATAGCGGTTACCAGATCGGCGGTCCCGATCTTTATATCCATCTGTTGATACATCCTGTTCAGGTGAAAGATCACTACGGGATTGATCGTGTCCCGCAGAGAGTGATTCTTAAAGTCTTTTACGACGCCGACAATGGGAATCCTGGGCGCGTCTTCTCCGCCCATCATTCCTATTCTAAGATACTTTCCGATGGCGCTTTGCGGGTCGGGAAGGTTCAGCTTTTTTCTCATCGTTTCATTGATGACGATCCCCTTATCCGCATTCCCGTCTTCGAATGTTTTTCCTGCTACAAACTGCAGCTGAAAGGTGTTGAAATAATCAGGGTCTGCCGATTTATAAGAAGCATTGAAATCAGCAAATTCGGTCGCGTTTTCAAAGATAAATCCTGTCTCGTGGTTCCCCTCGGTGGATGGTCCGGCAGAGCACCAGGTAGTGGCCAGTACGGAAGGCAAACGGTCCAGCTCATTTTTGAGCGATCGTATCTCATCATATCTGCTGGTGTCACCTGCATCATTCCTCAGCGGGATCTCCACAATAGCATTCGGGTTAAAGCCCAGGTCGGCATGGCGGACAAAGTTCATTTGCGTGATGACGACGATCGTCCCGATAATAAGCATTTGCAGGCTGGCAAATTGTAAGACCACCAGGCCCCGGCGGACCGGTATGCCGCCTAAGGTTGACGTATTGACCTTATTTTTCAAAGCCGGCAAAGGATCAAAACCTGATAGTACAAGGGCCGGGTAGAATCCGGCTAATAGCGTGAGTACGAATTCGCACCCGACGAGGAAAAAGAAAGCGCTTTGCGTAAACAGCGGTACGGATGCCGGAACGTTCAGGGCTTGCCCCAGCAAAGGAAAGGCGAAGAGGCTGATGATCCAGGCCAGGAGGAGCGCGGACCATACGATCAGGCTCGTTTCACCGAGGATCTGCGTAATGAGTTTTCCCCGGCCGGAGCCGAGCACTTTTCGAACGCCGATCTCCTTTGAGCGGCCGATGGCCTGGGCTGTGGCTAAATTGACGAAATTGATCAGCGCCATCAGCAGGATAAAGGCCCCGATAATGCTCAACGTCCATAGGGTGGATTTATCGATGGTATGATCCGGGAAAATGGAAAACCGGTCGTCAAAGTGCATTTCGGGCAAGGGTTGCAGCCATGCGCTCCACTTTGCATTCCCGTTCCCCGGAAAGTATTTGTCGACAAAATGCTTTAATTGCTGATTGACACTCGCAGCGGTGACGTTGGCAGGCAAGGCGACAAAGGCCTGGTAGTCGGTAGTCCTGGCCCCCCAGTTGTCGAGGCCGGCCGCATAATAACCGGGATGCATTTCCAGTGTCGGAAAAGATACCAGCACCTTCAATGGGAAATCGCTGTTGATAGGATAGTCTTCTATGACGCCGCCGACTTCGAGGGTTATATCGTTGTCCAGTTTGATATACCGGCCGGTTGCATTTTCCCAGCTGCCGAAATACCGGATGGCGTGACTCTTATCCAGGACAACCTTATTGGGTTCTGACAAGACGGCCTTATCACCGGCCAGCCATTTCGAATAAAAAATGTCGAAGAACTGCTGTTCGGTAAAAAAGGCGCCTAGTTCTTCGTTAAATATACGTTTGGTGCTTTTGGCCGGAGCCTCATTATCCAGGGGCTGAATTTCCGCATTGGGTAAGGATAAGACCGTGGCGACTTTTTTCAGCTGCGGGAAATCATTCCTGAATGCTTTCGGAAAAGGGCCCGGCAGGGCCGGCGTCAAATGCGTGTTATCACCTCTGACCACCTGTGTAACGAACCGGTAGATGTGCTGCGAGTCGGGCTGGAACGAATCATAGCCCGAGTTGAAGTCGACTACCCTGTATATCATCAGGCAAATCGCTATTCCGATGGCCAACCCGGGGATGTTAACCAGGCTATAGGCTTTTTGGACAATAAAAACCCTCCGGCTTAATTTGAAAAGCTGTTTGAGCATAACCGCATATCGTTAAAGGATGACTAGATGTCGGTGGAACGGGGATCTGCATCGATCTCGCCATGGCTGCCGCTACCCTTTGGCGTATAATACTGCGAATAGATAAAATAAGCCTTGGGGTGTATGATGTATTTCGTTCTAAATTTCAAAAAGATGTCATCGGGTTGTTTGATCCCGTTCACGACCAGTCCGTCGGCGTTCAGGACGAACGAAAACAAATTGAGATTATCGATCAGGCCATTTTCCACGAGGTCTGCGACAATGCCTTTGATATAGGGGTCAGGATTTCTCGTATAGACAAGCGGGTTAGCCCGGTTCGGCGCATGGTCGGAGACCGAGGTTCCCGCTGATTGTTCAGCGAAGGGCGCGCCGGACCACTCAGGTGTGGGACGTGTGGGGGGTGTAGGAGGCGTCGGCGCTATAGGTGCTGTAGGTGCCGTCGGAGGGGTGGGCGCTGTCGGCGGAACCGGCGGTTTGGGTATATTTTTACGCGCCGCATCGATGCTGGCCAATATGTTGGCATAGCGGCTATATTCCTCCCTGGGTATCAGCCGGTCATTCAGCCTGAATGTAGTCACCTCGCCGTCCTCCGTTTTGACCTCATAGCGGTTACCTTCTTGATCGGTAGCTAATACGTGAGAATCTGACCTGCCGTCATCGGAATTAGAATGGCTCATCAACGATTTGAAATTGATCATTTTCCGGGGGAAGGTATCCCGCTGAATAGTTGGCACGGTGTCTTTTACTGCCACAGCCAGTCCTGCGGCCTTTACCACCGGCGCTTGATGGCCAGTCGACGTCCGCCCTTCTTTTCCCTTCATGCTGATCAGGCTCACCGACACGAGAGCCATCAGCCCGAATGACAAAATTGCTTTTTCCATAACTTGTAGTTTTTTGTTTTCCTGATTCAACATTCGCCTGATACGCCACAGCAGATCGGTCTTCCCGCCGCTCAATTGTAATGAATATGACCGGTCGTCAGCCGTCTGCCCGTCGACGGCCCATTGGGTAAAAGCCACCAACGCATTGAAATAGCTGTTCCTGTCGGCTGTACCGGCCAGGACTATGTCATCACAGCAGGCCTCCCGTTCGCGCCGGATGAGGGAGGATATCCACCGCATGCCGGGGTTGAAAAAAAAGACCGCTTCCGTCAAATGCAGCAGAAGATTGACCAGGTAATCACCCCGGCGGATATGCGCCAGTTCATGCAGGAGGATCGTCTCGACCTGGTCAGGCGGAAGCTGGGACAGCATGCCGAAGGGAACCAGGATACAAGGCTTCAAAAACCCGCATGCAGATGGCGCTTTGACCCACTGCGATTGCAGCAGGGTGACCGCTTGTCCGATGCCCAGCCTGAGGCTCAGGGCCTGCAGCCGTTCATTCCAATAATCACCGGGCGGGGGAAGAGGATTACTGTGCGCGCGGATCCGGCTAAGCCGGTAGAGCCCACCTGTCAATCGAATCAATTGTATAGCAAGACAGGCCAGCCAGACCAGCGTGATCATGCTGGCGTGAGCATTGAGATAGTCACCGGTCTGTTGGATTACATTGCCTGACGTCAAAGACCTGGAAAGCATTTCCCGTTGGAGGACTGTCATCGATCCGCTTGCCGGCCCTGCCTGCGTTGCCTGCAGCAGTCCGGTTGTAACAGGGCCGGCGGTCTGCGCCATTTCATAATAAAAAGTCGCCCCGGCAGCCAGTAGGAAGAGCAGTCCGTCAGCCACCAGCAGGTTATACCGTACGACGGCAGACCGCCTGCGTGTGCAGCCGATGACGACCCCGGCCAGGGCCGCGGCCAGGATACCCTGCCACAGTGAGTGCACCAGCGTCCAGCAGATGGCTTTGGTCGTGGCGTCGGATAACAAAATATCGATCAATGGCAATTTCATGCTTAGGAATTATCTTTTTTAGATTGATTCAACAGCGCGCGGATCTCCTCCAGCTCTTTCGGTGAGACTTTCTTATTATTCAGGAAATGCAGCATCAGGTTACTGACAGATCCATCGAAGAGTGAATTGACGAACCGGTCGAGCAATAGGCTTTTAGTCTTATATTCTTCCGAAGCGGGGCTATAAATATGCTTTACCTGGCTTTCATCCCGGATCAATAAGCCTTTTTCCGCCATGATCTGCATTAATTTCAGTGTAGATGCATATTGTACTTCACGCTGGTCTTCATTCAGCCGGTCATTGACAAAGCGGACTGTGTTGGGACCATGCCGCCACAACACCTGTAATATTTCCAATTCTGATTTGGTAGGTTCCGAAAGACCTTTGTCCTTCTTTTTAGGTTGATTCATATCCCTAAGGTAGGAAACATTTCCTACTATCCAAATAAATCTAGGAAATATTTCCTACTTGCTGT
>JAMFSL010000103.1 GCA_026225275.1 Puia dinghuensis | reverse complement strand
TGCCGTAAAAATAGCCATCGTATGATCTCCGCCACTAAGGGTCAGTGGCAATTCCCCACTATGAAGAACACCGGCGGCAGCTACCCGTCCATCTACAAATACCGTTGCCCGGTCTCCGCCTGCCACCTGCAGCGTATACGGCCCGCCACTATCTGTATGGATAGCCGTCCTGTACCAGGCGTCCGCCGTGGTATCTCCATCAGCGCCCATTTGCATAGGCCGCTCGCTGGATAGCCAGTCATGATCATTATAGTCTGGCCGCGCCTGATCATCTCCCTTTCGCTGCTGCCACGGCTCCAGTTTTACCGGTCCCTGCTTTTCCGCCCCCATAGGCACGACCAAATCCACATGCCCTTCTCCTCCTACGACAGCCAAATTCGGTACCAGCAAAATCAATTTACCATCATTGTCATACATCCACGCCGCACAGTATGCCTCTTGAAATGGCCTTTCAGTCATCAGCGAAAACCGCCCCCCTTGCTCCTTCATCTCTCCCAAATAAGCAGGCCCACATACAATATATGTCCGGCCACCCACTTCCGGCAACCACGTCCGGTCAGCCGTCGCCCTGCTCATCACCAATATCCGCACTGTCCCGGTTCCTACCCGGAAAGAATACTGGTCCGGCAACGCGGATGTCTCCGGGAACACGGTCTTGAGGCTGACCCGCCCCACGCCGATCTTCAGGCTATCTCCGCCTTTGACGACAGTCGCCATACCATCGGTAGTAAAAAAGAGTTGCGCCGTATGTCCGGGATCTCCGTCAATAATGATAGTCCGCACATCAGCTTCTCCCGTCACCGCCAATATCTTCACCGGCGCCCAGGCAAGCCTGATCCCGGGCATCACCGCAAAATCATGCACCAATGGGAAAATCTCATGCGCAGCCAACGTAATAGGCATCGCCTCGCCTCCCTCCGCCTTCCAAACCGTAGACACCGGTATATCCCCCCGATTGTCAAAAAAAAGAATGTCTCCCGCCGGACTATGCCTGGCCGTCATCACTATCGCCGTATCCAAAAAACCTTTTCGCCACGCAGCCGTCGCATCTACACTGTTCTCCAGTATTCCTTCAAAAGAATGTGCAAAAAAAGCAGCCCGCTTGAAAGCATAATATACAGGCCGTAGATCCCCCGCCTGTCCCACAGCCGCACCATAATCGTAGGAAGCGGCATCTTCATCATTATTAGTATAGCCAAAATTACTCCCCCCATGCGCCATATAGTAGTTGTAGCCATTGCCGCCATGCGCCAGAATCTTCCAGGTCCGACGATCATATACCGCACTATCCTTCGGCGTCGATCCATACCCCGAATACCACACGCTCCAAAATTCAGTAGACATCCATGGATTCGGCCGGTCCGGATCATCCAGTCGTTTATCATCGCCGCAATCGACACATCGCCCCGCATCGCCAAGCCCCGAATCGCCAGGCCCCGCATCCGAGCCATGATCGCCCCCCGATGCCCGATCCTCATCCCGCACCTCCTCTCCCGCCGGATCACTCCCATGATGCAGCCCGCTAAAGAAATAAGGCACTTCCAAACCCATCGCCAAAGCCTTATTACGCAGATGTTGAAAATATCCATTCGGCATCGACGTACCCCACCCCAGGTTATGCTCGTTCTCCAGTTGCACCAGGATCACCGGACCGCCATGATGGATCTGCTGCCGGCAGACAATCGGTAATAACCGATCGAAAAACTTGTCCGCGTATGTTTCGAACACCGCATTGTCCTCCCGGACGCGTAGTCCCGGCTTGAACCGCAGCCACAAAGGATAACCCCCATTGTCCCATTCGGCACAATAATAGGGCCCGACCCGCACGATGGCATATAACCCCAGTTCCCCCGCCAATCGCAAAAATGCCTCCAGATCATGGTCGCCGCTAAAGTCAAAATGCCCCTCCACCGGCTCATGCCAGTTCCAGAAAGTATATACCTCGACACAGTTGAACCCTGCCCTTTTCAACCGCAACAGCCTGTCCCGCCATAGTTCATGAGGTACCCGCGCATATTCGATACCGGCAGATACGATAAAAGTTCGCCGCCCATGGATCAAAAATCCCTTGTCGTCAAAATCGATCGCCGCGTGCGCCATAGGCGCCGCCCGGAAGATATGATCGTTGCCCGTGGCAGCACTAAGGTCATCAACCGCTGCCCGGACAGAACTGCCATATTTTCTAAACAATTCCGCCGAAACAGCCACCGGATCACCCACAGCTTGATCAGCATATACTTCGTGGCGATTCACCCATCCCCATTCCTGGTTCTTCACGGCTGCATCAAAGGCCGCGATATCCACCTCCTGACCTTTAGCCAGCGCCTTGTCCAGGTATTGAAAAAACAATTCCCAGCGCGGCTTGTAAAAGCCTTTGATCAGGCCGGACCATTGCCGGCAGGAATATTCCCGCAATCCACTCTCTTTATCTCCCCACAATGTAATCAGGTCGCGGGCATTCTTTTCGTACAGATCTTTTTCTTCCGGCGTGATCCCGCACGCCCGGGCATCATTGATCCATTTGCCCAGCAGAAAATCCCGCCGTGTCCCTAACAGCCAGTCCATATCATCCATCAAACCGAGGAATTTCCGGCAGTACCGGTGCAAGGCGACAGTATCTTTCATGGCCCAGGCAGTCGCTATATTCTGCTGCAACGGACTGGCATAGTTGGCCAGCACCTGTCGCGTGATATCCACCAGGTCATATCGGAATCCATCGCTCTTTCCCAGATAAGGAGCAGCGCGCTCGAACAGCTCCCATGCTTTATATAAAGTGGCCGGATCATAATCCAGTTTTGTATTCACCCTGTCGATCGCCTTTTCAAAAGTCGGCCTCGCCTGGATAATAGATTCGGGACCGCCTTCCGTTAATCCGCCGTTATACACACTACCCTCCAGCAACCGCCACGCCTCTCTCACCGAACGCCATGCAGCCGCCGTGTCAACCACAACTGACCCACCCCCCGAACCCGCAGCTCTGACCCCTGCATCAGAATACCGTTCCCGAACATATGCATCCAGCCAGTCTGAAACTTTCACCGGTTCATCCTGCCACACATTCTCGAGCATCAATTGATATAGAGCGGGATTTTGTTCGATACCCTCCGGCGTCAACCCAATCCCCACCATCTTACCCGCAGCCGGATCATGCAATGCCTTCGACGGATCTTCCGCAGCATGCTCCATCCGGCCCCAGAGACTGATATTACCGCCAAAATTGTGAAGCATATTCCAGATCCACGGTTTACCGTAATACGCCGCCGTCCTGTTCCACACCGGATGGCTCTCGCTATAAAGATCCAACAGGATCATATGATCGTCCGGCACAGCCTTCAGCAACGCCTGGATCTGCGTCGGCTTCCAATAAGCGGCATTGTAATGGAACATCCACCCCTGCATCACCCACACCGCCGCCGGGTCGGCTGCCGCCATGCTCGCAAAGACCTTTTTGCTCATTCCATCCAGATAAGTCGAATCGCTGGTAGGTGGCACATTCTCATTGAAAGTGTCGGCCGAATAAAGGTGGTCGGTACCGAATTCCCGCGTTTGTACCTCGATAAATTTTTTCCCGATGGTCTCGAACATCGGATCCGAAGGATCGAGGATATATACATCGCCAAAACCTGCATCCCAATTCGTTTTCTTCACCTTGGCAGCAGGAAAACGTTCCCTGAACGACGGCGGCACATGCCCCGTAAAAGCTGGCAATACCGGCTTCATGCCAAATGCCCGCTCGGCTTGTACTATCTTTTTCTGTAGCAGCCGATGGCTCTCCTTCCAGTGCGCCGGCAACGGGCCGCCCCAGGCATCGATATTACCCATCCATAACCAGCTGAAATAGGCAGGCCCGCTGAAAAATTTATCCAGCTCCGCATCGGCAAAACCCATCGACCGGTAGACTTCCTGCCAGATGGCTTCCTCCCCGGTCAGGGCCAGCGGCATATTGATGCCATTCATCGCCATCCAGTCGATCTCCTGCTGCCAGCGATCCCAGTCCCACCAGGCCATGGAATACTGGAAAGTACAGTAGTTGAGATAATACCGGTATGTATAAGGCGTCACCTTATGCACCCTGGACGGCACGCGCGGCAGATCGTCTGGCATTGCCAGCGAACTCCCGTTCCAGGTGATTAGTACATGACAATATTTCTTCAGGTAATAATTCAGTGCAGAAGCCACGCTGACTCCATTGCTGCCTCGAAGCACGATATGCCCCAGCGTCAACGCCCGGCCCTGATCCACTACCCTATCCGGTCGTTGGCCCACCTCGAATACATCCTTGCCGTTCTCCGGCGCGATATACTCGATCTCGAACCGCGAAGCATCATTCTTCACGATCCGTTGCAAAAAGGCCCTCAATGCCGGCATGTCCAGCGGCGCATCCTTCACCGGTTGAGCAAAGGCCGCGTGCTGTATCAACAGCAGCGCGGCCAGTAATATCCGGTTGTATACCGGTCTAATAGTTTGAATTCTGTGTAATGACGCCTTTGCTTTCATCGATGATTTCCTGGGGAATGGGCATAAAATAATCCTTTGGTCTCGTAAAGGTACGGGCAGGAATGACAGTATCCCCATAATAAGGTGGCAAGGGAGATGCTGTCTTGGGTTTGCTGACGATAGTATCCAGATCGACGATCTTATCCTTATCCCAGCGTAGCAGATCCTGCCAGCGGATATTCTCTCCGCCAAGTTCCACCCGACGTTCATGGATGACCTGCGGCATGCCCGCATTGCTGACCGGCAATAGACCGGCACGCGTCCGAACGGAATTCAATTCGGCATCACCACTGCCCGGCCCATTCAGCCTGATCTTGGCTTCCGCCACCATGAGGTATACATCCGACGAACGTAGCAGCGGCTGCTTCAGGTCATAATCAATACCCCCATCCCCGGAGGGCATGAAGGCTGTATATTTTTTAATGCAATACCCCGTCGTAGTCATACTGGGCAATAGCCTGCCTGTAGAATACCCCGCCTCACCCGTAAACATCTGGGAGGCATCCGTCCCCGCGATCTGCGTCAGGTTAGTGTTATTCGGGATACTGTCCCCGACCTGGATCAGCGTCGCACTCTTGCGGGCACTATCTCCCGGCTCAAACTCATCTGCAAAGTTCTGGGTCGGATGATGAAAGCCCCACCCTTGCCAGGCACGTGGCGTAAAATAAGTGCTGATTGCCGAAGCAGGCACATTCGCGATCTCCTGATTCTTATTCCATACCGCAAACAAGATCTCCGTATTCGTCTCCTGCATGCCTAACGTGAAATTATCCGAGAAATGCGTCGCCAAAGCATAATTGGGATCGTTGACAACCATCGATCCATAGGTGATCGCCTGCTGGAATTTATCTTCGAATAAATACAGCTTGCACAACATACCCCAGGCAGCTCCCTTGGGTACCCGTCCCGCATCGGCAGCATCATAAGTCTCAGGCAGCAGGTTGGCCGCCTGTAACAGATCCGACTCTACCAATGCCCTGATAGAATCCTGCGGGGATTTGGCTACATTATAATCGGCAGACGCTAAATTTTTCTCCGTGATCATTGGCACATCACCATAGATCTCGCTGAGAATAAAATAGGCATACGCCCGTAAAAAATACGCCTCCCCCATCGACCTTGCCCTGATGGAACTGTCCATCACCGGCACCTGGGGAATATAGAGGATCGCATTGTTCGCCCTGGATATCTGTTCATACGCAAAAGGCCAGGTGATATAGACCAGTTGTAACGTCGGGTCGATATTGAACTCTCCGATAGAGATGAAATCCGGGTGATCCCCGTCCACCGAAATATCGTCCGACGCATCGTCATAGGCATATAAGTCATGTCCGATCCAATCCTCGGTATACAGGATATTGTAAATGCCCAACACACCCGCGATGACGTCATTCTGATTGGTCCAGAAATTCGAAGTCGTATATTCACCCGTAGGGGTCTGTTGCAGCGGATGCTTGATACATCCCGCTACAATGAACAACGTGTTGGCAATAATGAAAAGAATCAGTAAATTTCTATAATTGAGTAATCGCTTCATATTAGGCCCTTTTAATAGACTAAAAATTAATGGTTCCACCGATACTGAAGGTTCTCGCTGCCGGATACTGCGCCAGGTCCACACCCCTTTGCAAACCAGGCTCATTTACTGTGCTGGTCGGCACATTCGAAGTCGGATTGGTATATCCCAGTTCAGGTGTGTAACCCGGATATTTCGTCAGCATAAACACATTGTACATGCTGGCATATATCCGCAATTGCGGCACCTTCCAATCGTTGATAGTAAACTTCGGCAGCGTATACCCCATCGTCAGACTCTTCAGCGATACATAATTGCCCTTGAATACCCAAAGATCCGATGACTGGTAGTTGTTATTCAGGTTATTGATGCTCAGCCGGGGAATACTGTTACTGGTCCCTGCACCATGCCACCGTTGCTCCTGCTCGCCATACCAGTTATATACCTGCGTGGCATCCAGACCGGACAGCCGGTCGGCATCATACAATTTAAAGCCCGTAGCCCCCACGAAATTGAAACTCAGATCGAAACCGTTGAAGCCCGCACTGCCATGCAACCCAAACACAAAATGCGGATTGGGGTCGCCCAGCCTTACCCTGTCACCGTCATCGATGGCTCCGTCATGGTTGACATCCACGAACCGCACATCGCCCGGCTTGATATTGGCCCTGTTGGGATCATTGGCAATATTGGGATCCTTGTCGATATCACTCTGCGACTGATATAAGCCATTTGTCTTGTAGCCATAGAAGCTGGCAATGGGCTGCCCCTCATATGTACGGGCAATATCTGTGTTTTCGCGACCATAGGGCGTAGAGGCAAGGTAAGTGCTGTCGCCATAAAGTTTAGTCACCTTATTCTGCAGGAAGGTCCCGTTAAAACCCACCGAATAACTCACCTTTCCTACCTTGTTCTGGTAGTTGACCTCGAACTCTATACCATGATTGTTAAGAGTACCGAGGTTGTAATCAGGCAGCGTCACATTACCGGGGTCATCCGGCAGGTTGGTCTGCGCGCCAAAAGTTTCTACTACCTGATAAGGGATCAGCATGTCGGTAGTATTCTTATTGAAATAGGTGATGGTTCCCGTGAGGTGGTTGTCCAGGGCCGCCAGCTCGAGGGAGATCGTCGTCGTTACCGCCTTTTCCCAGGTGATATTCGCATTGGCCAGGCTGGTGATATACGCTCCATTCATATTTGTGGTGTTCGTTCCCAGATTGTAGCTGTATCCGCCACCCCCTGTACCGCCGCCGCCGCCATAACCGATAATGCTCAGGTATTGAAAATCCCCGACATTCTGATTACCCAGCTCTCCCCAGCCACCAGTCAGCTTGACGGAATTGAAGATATTCTTCATCCCGCTGGTGTAAAAGTCTTCATTCGATATCCGCCAGCCTGCCGAAAAAGCCGGAAAATACCCCCACTGCTTGCCCGGTGCAAATTTGCTGGAGCCATCTGCCCTGAACGTCCCCGTAAAAAGGTACTTGTCCATGTAAGAATAGTTCGCCCGCACATAATAGGATTGCAAACCCCAGGGGTTGAAGTTATAACCGCCATTCGCAGCTGATGAGCTGGTTCCGGTATTCAGCACCCGTTGCGCGACGGTCGTATCATTGAACCCGGTCCGCTCGGCAGAAAAGGTATTTCCACTGTACACCTGGGCGGAATAGCCACCGGTTGCCGTCAGGGAATGTACCCCGCCGAAAAGGTGATTATAGGTCAGGTAATATTCTTCCAGCAGGGTATTCGTCTTATAGAAGGACTGGGACAGACTGGCGATGGACGGCCCCCGGGTCTGGTCAGGCATTTCATTCGACCAGTCATAGGAATCATTGCTGCTGTGGTCATAGCCGTAATTCGCTCGGATCTTCAATCCCTTCAGAATTTCCAGCTCGGCATAGCCATTGGCCAGTAACCTATCTGTTGCGCTGTAAGCAGTCGTCTCATGCGCAGTAGCCACAGGGTTGTTGATATCCCCTAGTTGATTGTCAGCCTGTGATGTACCCCAGCTGCCGTCAGGATTGATCACCGGAATCGCCGGATTAAACCGGATGGCGCTCCATACCAGACCGGTCTGCGAAGAATTAGTATTTGGCGCAGCCTGATCTGAATAAGAATACACTATATTCTCCCCTATCTTCAGGCGGCTGCCGATCTTATGTTCCGAATTGATCCTCGCACTGTACCGTTTGAAAAAGGAATTGAAGATCATCCCGTTTTCATTATAGTAATTGCCCGACATGCTGTAATTGGAATACTTGCTGCCACCGCGGATCGCCACATCCGCATCCTGGATGTCGCCATTGCCTACCAATGCCCGCTGCCAGTCGGTCCGCTGTACGGAATAATAGGGATTGGACCAGACGGCCGGCACGGTCAGCCCGTCGTTGGTATAGGCCTCGGTCTTCAAGGCAGCCAGCTGTGGGGCCTGTAACATTTTTATGAATTTCACAGGTGACAGAGTGCCGCCATACCCGTTCACCGAAGTTTGGGGCGCCTGGTCATAGGCGCCTTTTTTAGTCGTTATCAAAACCACCCCATTGGCCGCCCGGCTGCCGTAAATAGCCGAGGAACTGGCATCCTTGAGGATTTCTATAGAGGCGATATCATTCGGATTCACATCATTGAGGCCCGTCGCCGGAACCCCATCTATCACAATCAGCGGATCGGAGTTATTGATGGTGCCCGTACCCAGGATCCGAATGCTGGGGGGCGTCCCCGGTGAACCGTCATTACGCACGATATCCACGCCCGTGGCTCTGCCTTGTATAGCATCCGCCGCACTGGGCACCGGCAGATTCTTGATGTCATCGCCAGTCACGCTGCTGATAGAACCCGTCACATCCCGCCGGCGTTGCGTACCATATCCTACCACAACAGCATCTGTCAGACCCGTAGCCGATTGCTGCATGGTGATAGAAAGATTAACGGCACCCGTACCGCCTACGGTCACTGTTCTCGTCTCTGTCTTGTACCCCACATGGGAGATCTCGATGTGGTAAGTCCCGGCAGGAAGATTGATGGAGAATTTACCCTGCTTGTCCGTCACCGTACCGGTGTTCAGGTCCTTCACGGAAATGGCTACCCCTTCCAGCGGACTGCCTCCATCATCAGCCACCGTACCCTTGACGGGCTCCGTCACCGCCGACGGAGAATCGGACTGCAGCTGCTTGTCTTTCTCCTTGACGACAATAGTCCTGTCCTGGATGACGTACGTCAGCGGCTGGTCCTTAAAACAAATGGTCAGCACAGCTTCAACAGTGGCATTTTTGGCATGAACAGTCACTCGTTTGGCCTGTGCCAATACATGACTGTTAAATACGAAATTGTAACCGGACTGCTCCTGCAGCTCCTCGAACACCTGTTCCAATGTGGCGTTCTTTTTCTCAATAGTAACGGTCTGTGAGAATCCCGTTGCGCTGACGGGCAGCATCGCCGCCAGCAGAAAAGCAATCATTCCTGTCATAAGCAATAGCGTTTTGGGTGGCAATAGTCTCCGGATGGACAAAGCTTCGCCACATGCAGTTAGCATCATACTTTTGCGAGTTTGGTTTAACAATCTATATTTTAGGGTAATACAATAATTTGTTTCCCATCGATCCGGAAATGCACGGTGCCCGTCAGTTCCAGGTTGTGCAACAACACGGATATGGGCTCATTCCGCGATACGATCCCGGTGAAATCCTGGTCTCTGCCGCTAGTCTCATAAACAACCCTGACATTATACCATCTTTCCACCTGCCGCATGAGCTCCTGAATATTGGTCTCCCGAAAACGAAATAAACCATTCTTCCACGCAATGACCTGGTCTACATTAGCCTCGGTCACCCGCATCGCCTGAGTGCTGTCCTCCACTATCGCCTGCCTGCCTGGTTCGAGATTCATCACCCCTCCTTTCCCCGCATCCACCAGCACTTTGCCGCTCACCAGCGTCGTATTGATATGTTTTTCATTGGCATAAGCCATAACATCGAAATCCGTACCCAGTACCTGCACATCGATACCCTTGCCGGCTGCACCATCCACTACATGTACTTTGAAGGGTTGGTCTGCATGTCGGGCAATCTCAAAATAACCTTCTCCCTTCAATTCCACGATCCTCTCTTTCCCCGTAAAAGCCGTAGGATAGCGAAGCGAAGACGCCGCATTTAGCCAGACCTTGCTGCCGTCCGGCAATACGATCTGATATTGACCGCCGAATGGAGTGGCAATCGTATTATAGAGCACTTCACCTTCAGCACCTTCTTTCCCATTATAGGCTAAAGCTCCCGTGTTCAACTTGATTACTTTCACCGACCCCTGCCGGGCCAATGTGCCCGTATGCGCGCTATCCAGCGCAATCGTCGATCCATCGGCCAATGTTAACACAGCTCTGTTGCCGCCCGGATGAATGTCAGCCGGAAGTGATTGTACAGCCACCTGCGACGACTTCTTTCCTTGCCTGGTCATGACCAGTGCAGTTATTGCGACGCCTGCACAGAGCAGCAGCAAAACGGCTGCCCTCGGCATTCTTAACAACGAAAGAATGGGTGCTGACTTTCTCTCAGCCCGGACAAGGGACATCAGCTTCTTTTGCATTGAATACCAATCGTCTTCGGATGGCAACGGACCGTCTACTTTTAATAATTGGTCTGCATGAAGCCCCTCCTGAATAATCATATTCTTCAGCGCTTCTTCCCCTTCTTCCGATGGCAATAAGCCGAATAGCTCTTGAACTTCTTCCCCGGAAGCCTGATTATCTATGTATTGTTGTAGTAGGTAAAATAGCCGGTCCTTTCGCATGTTAATGATCTCGGGTGTATAGAGTCACCAAACGAAGCAAAGGATGACGCAGAAGGGAAATATTTTTTAAAAATTTTCTTTCAGGTAATTCCTGACAAACTTGAGGGCCTTGACGAGATGGCTCTTGACGGTATGCCTGGACAAGTGGAGCGCCTCCGCAATCTCGTCATAACTCTTGCCTTCCTGCCGGTTCAGTTGATAGATCAGCTGTTTCTGTGGGGATAGCTGGGCGATGGCTTTGTTTATAAATCGTTGGCCTTCATTGATATAAATAGCTTCTTCGGTCTCGTTGCTGCTGGAGGCGGCGCCCTGTGCCGACAGGCGCAGTATCCGGTCTTTATTGGCCTCCTTCCTGAAATGGCGACTGATCTTATTATAAATAATGGTATAGAAATAAGTGTCGGGATCCTTTACTGAAGCCAGGCCTTTACGAGCCTTCCATACACTGATAAATACATCCTGGGTGATCTCCTCGGCATAATAGGCCGACTTGGTCCATTTGAGGGCTAAAGCATAGACCCGGACCCGGTAAAACTCAAAAAATCGCTCGAAGGATGCTTCGTCTCCCTCAGCAATCGCTTCAAAAAAAACCCTACACCCTTTATCTGCCGGAACGATATGCATGGTGCCAATGGTAGAAGTTACTAATCGTAATGCCCGTTTTGGTGGAATAAAGTTAGCTTAAATATTTAAATAATCTATAATTTCATTTTATGAATTGGTTAAGGATTCTGCCGGCATCGCTTTTCCTTTTAGTATCCTGCGGCGGTCCGCATCCCACCTCCACCCTCTTTACCGAGATGCCAATCAATATTACGCATATCGATTTCCGTAATGATATAAAAGAAGACGAAGACTTTAATATCCTGAATGACGAATACCTTTACAATGGTGGCGGAGTGGCAGTGGGCGACGTCAATGGCGATGGTCTGCCCGATATTTATTTTACCGGCAACATGGCCCCCAATAAGCTGTATCTAAATAAAGGAAATTACCAGTTCGAAGATATCACCACCAAAGCCGGCGTACAGGGACGCAGCAAATGGAAGACCGGTGCAGTGATGGCGGATGTCAATGGCGACGGGCTGCTGGACATCTATGTCTGCTATTCCGGTGATGGCGACGACTCTGATCGGAGAAATGAGCTGTACATCAACCAGGGAGTAAAAGATGGCGTGCCCGTTTTTAAAGAATGTGCAAAAGAATATGGCCTCGATGCTCCCGGCACTTATACCACTACCGTTGTATTCTTTGATATGGACAACGATGGCGACCTCGACATGTTCATGGTCAATCAGGCAAACATGTTCTATAACCCTTTCTACAATACGGACAAGCTCCGGGCGACACGTCATCCAAAATTCGGCAACCGCCTCTATCGGAATGACAACGGGCACTTCACCGATATCAGCGAACAGGCGCATATCGACGGCAGCGGCCTTAACTTTGGCCTCAGCGTATCCATCAGCGATCTCAATAACGATGGATGGCCCGATATCTACGTCACCAACGACTACGACGAACGGGATTTCATGTATCTCAATCAGCACGACGGCACCTTTCGCGAAGTCCTCGCCAGAGCGACCGGACATATCTCTGAATTCGCCATGGGCTCGGATATCGCAGACTATAACAACGACGGCAAGCCCGATATCGCCGTGCTCGACATGCTACCCGAAAGCAATCACCGGCAAAAACTCCTGCGCGGTCCGGACAATTACGACAGGTATATGTTACGGGCCCAACATGGCTTTCATCGTCAGCTAATGCGGAACACCCTCCAGCTGAATAATGGAGTCGGGCCGGATAGCATCCCGATTTTTAGCGAGGTGGGGCAGCTGGCCGGCATGTCGAATACCGACTGGAGTTGGTCACCTCTCTTTGCAGATTTCGACAATGACGGCTGGAAAGATCTTTTTATTTCCAATGGCGTCCCCCGGGATATGACCAATATGGACGTCGTAAAATATACCTCCGGTTATACTGCCAGCCAGACAGGAAAAGCCGACGATAAATCCGACATGTGGCAGTTGGTAAAGGAAATGCCTTCCACTAAAATGACCAATTACCTCTTCCGTAACAACCACGATCTCACTTTCAGCAAGATGAATGATGAATGGGGCCTGACCCGCGAGTCGTTCAGCAGCGGTGCCGCCTATGCTGACCTTGACAACGACGGCGCCCTCGACCTGGTCATCAATACCCTGAATGACGCGCCCATCATCTACCGCAATAACGCTTCCGCTCAACATAAGGGGCATTATCTCCGTATCCGCTTCGAAGGCAACCGCCCAAATACCCAGGGCATAGGAGCCAAAGTATATGTCACGACTGACCATGGTCAGCAGTTTCAGGAACAATACCTCACGCGAGGCTTCCAGTCTTCCGTCGATCCTGTTATGCACATCGGCTGCGGAGTGGACTCCGTGATCCGATCCGTTGTCGTCAAATGGCCCCGCGGCGGTCAATCGGCCATTGGCCCCATTCGGTCGGACACCCTGCTCGTCGTACGTGAATCCGACGCTACTCCTCCTGTCAACGTCGCAGTTGCCCCCCCGTCGCCGCTTCCCGCCGGATCGCTTTTGACCGCCACCCCTCAAAAAGATTTTAAAGATATCACTGCCGCCTCGGGTATTCAGTATCTCCATAAAGGCTCGGATTGGGTGGACTTCAAAATAACCCCCCTCCTTCCCTACCAGGTCTCCAAAGTAGGACCTTGTCTGGCCAAAGGTGATGTCAATGGCGATGGACTGGAAGATCTCTTGATCGGCGGGGGCGCCGGCCAGGAATCCCGCCTTTACCTGCAGACGCCCGATGGCCGGTTCAAGCTATCCGATTCACAACCCTGGAACCAGGATAGGAATCATACCAATACAGCCGCCCTTTTCTTCGACGCGGACGGAGATGGCGACCAGGACCTCTACATCGTCAGCGGAGGCGCTGACTA
>JAMFSL010000102.1 GCA_026225275.1 Puia dinghuensis | reverse complement strand
GCCGGAAGGAAAGTTTTACAAGCTATGGAACGGCCAAAGAAAAGGGGACAGGACTTGGAATGCTGCTATGTCGTGAATTTGCCGAGGCCAACCATGGCCGGTTCCGGATAGAAAGTGAGTGGGGAAAGGGTTGCTGTTGTTATTGTTCCCTGCCGGCGGCGCCCAAACCTGCGTAAAGATGATGCCGACAGGGTTGGCAGGGAGAGACGACAATTGGCAGGAAAGACGATAACTCGTCAACGAGAAAATTTCGATGTACCCAATTCTTCTTCTATCAAATTGTGGAAAACGACTTCATTCTCCCATATCCAGGCTGGCAGCTGTTGCTTGATGATCTTCCAAACACCATCTTCCCGCTGCATTCTGAGTACGATCCGGTTGCCCCGGTCGTCGCTGACATCAACAGTGAAGAGACCTTCCTGCAAACCGTTTGATTTACGGAAATTAAACTCTCTCAATCGGCCTTCGGCCTTTACCAACTTAGTGAACTGAATGTTCCTGATGAACTGTATTTGCATAAGGGCTCCCTTTGAATGAAATAGATGAACAATTAGTATGCTAGAAATTTGGGGGGCTTCCTAAAGAATAGTGAATTTTTTTACGCAGGGTGGATGGATGTATATAAAGGTAATAAAAATGATCTGGTCGGGGGCTCAATTATTGAAATAATTATCTCTATTTATCCACTATGGCTATCAGCAAATTCCTGCTACATTTGCAATCTTCTATAAAGCATTCATAATAAACGTTTCGGAATGTCAACCTCCATTATTGTTATAGGAGCGGGAGCCTCCGGTCTGATAGCCGCCCGCAGTCTTTCGGCCGCTGGCTGGTCTGTCACGGTACTGGAGGCCGCCGATGCGCCAGGCGGCAGGATATTGACGCTGGCCCCTGCCGGATTCTCTACTTATGTAGAGGGAGGCGCCGAATTTATTCATGGCGATCTGCCTATTAGTCTGCAACTGGCCAAAGAGGCAGGTATTGTGCTTCATCCCGTCCATTCGCAAATGGCAAGGCAGCATGTGGAAGGAGAGGAAACCGGCCTTGAAAATGAGCAATGGGAAGATTTTATGACGGCAGACTGGGACGAACTGCTGCAAAAAATGGACGAATTGGAGCAGGACCAGCCGCTCGGAGACTTTTTAGCTACCTTTTTTCCCGGGGAAAGATATGCCGCTCTTCGGGACAGGGCGAGGCGATATGCAGAGGGATATGACCTCGCCGATCTTCATTTAGCCAGTACCCGGGGTCTTTACAAAGAATGGGTGAATGAGCGTGATGAAGAGGGATATCGCCCGGAAGGCGGTTACCGGCGGCTGATCGACTATCTGGTCGGGGAGTGCCGTCGTTATAACAGTACGTTCCATTTTTCTTCGCCTGTCGCTGAGGTTCACTGGCAGCGGGGGAGGGTAGAGGTGAAGACCGTCAGCGGACAGCCTTTCACGGCCGATCGCCTCCTGATCACTGTTTCGCCGGGAGTGCTCCGGGCGGGCATTTTGACATTCTTTCCTGCGATACCCGAGCACCTAAGGGCAGCCGGGGACATCGGCTATGGCCGCATCGTCAAGATCCTGCTTGAATTCAAAACGGCATTCTGGCGGGGAAAAGAGGCGCAGGACCAGACTTTGTTTATCATCGGCAATCAGCCGGTACCGACCTGGTGGACCCAAACAGCATCAACCGATACTTTATTGACCGGCTGGCTGCCCGCCAGCGGCATCGCTGCCTTCATGAAACTGGACCGGCAAGGCCGCATCGATCGCTGCCTGGATTCGCTGGCGGCTATCTTCGCCTTGGATCGTGCCGCCTTATCCTCGCAATTGAAGGCTTCACTGGTACTGGACTGGTCGGATGCACCCTATATCCTGGGAGGATACAGCTTTCCTACCATTACTGCTCCGGCAGCGCGCGCGCTGTTGTCTACACCGGTCGAAGGGACACTTTGGTTCAGCGGTGAGGGTTTGTATGAAGGCGATACACCGGGAACCGTCGAAGCTGCCTTTAGCAGCGGACTGGAGACGGCTAAAAAAATAATAGCACAGTCATAACCGCGCTATTACTTTCGTGTTTCATATAGATAGGGTCTTCAAAGAGGTAAGGTTCTATCTTCAGAGAGATACGGTTCTAAGCGTATTGATCCCTCAATGATTTAATCTCATCATGGGAACCCAACTGGCCTTCTGCCTGTTGCACCAGCATTTCGCGGATATAGGCCGGCAGGTCTTCGTGTTCCAGCGCGGTCCGATAGGCCTTCTTCGCAGCATCTTCACCTGCTTCGCAATTGGCCAGGACAGTATGACGGTCATGGCCTGTGAAGACAGCCTTTACATCCATCCATGCCCGATAGATCTTCCCGCTGGTCGTAGTTCCGTTTTCAACTTCTGCTCCCATTGTCTGTATCTCCGTAGCCAGGGCAATTTTATTCCGGTGGCTTTCGGCAATCATTGTGGCAAACAGGACCTTCAAGTCCCCATCTTCAGCCTTAGTTTCCTTGATAGCTTTTTCGTAGCCGGTGATCCGGTCATTATTGATCTGAATGAGGTCATTCAGCACTTCGATCGTTTCCTTTATGTTTTGCATATCTGGAGTTTTAATTAATGGGCAGCAAAATCATGCCATGGGTTGGATGCTATATTTTCGGGAGACGGGGGAAATTTATTCCCCAGGCGGGTAATCGGTGACTTCCCGGGTCAGGTACTGCCCCCGAAGCCTTTAGAATATCTTTTGTATTTCGACCGCTTTGCGTTGAGCGACCAGCCGGTTGATCGTTGCAGCTTCTTCCTTTTCCAGTTCCAGTTCTTCGGCGATCTTGGCGAGCAAGGCTTCTTCCCTGGCATCCAGGAACTGGTCGTCGACCACCAATTCGACGCAATAAGAATACAGCGCCAGTTCATTGACGGGCTTGATCAGCCCGAACAGGTACCGGATAAAAATCTGTTCGTCCTCAATAGAGGGTTTGTAATGGCGATAGCTAATGAGTTCTTCTTTGATACTCATTTTGGGCGGGATCCCCAGCAAGACCAGTTTGGCGGAGAGGTCTTCCATTTCCGGTTCTGTAAACCGGTCGTCCTCCAGGCAGCAATGAAAGAATAAATGAACCAGGGCCTGGTCCTGGTTGTCGACGACCGAAGCATAAGTGGTGGAGATGAAAGTGTTGTCCATGGATGTTTTTCTCCATTAAATCAAGTCTTATGCCATTATAATTTCTGCCATTAGCTTCTTGCTCGGCTACGGCCGCTGACGCGGCCTAAACGGGGCTCATGTTTGCGGAGCAGCGCTCCGCGACCGCCCTCCGGGCGGTCCGGGCAGTCAGATAACCTCCCCAGGCTCCGCCGTACTATTGTTCTGGGGGGTGATCCGGGTCAGCCTGTTGCGTAGCGTGCGATTCTCCTCCTGCAGCGCTTCCATCCGGCCGAGCAGATGGGACAAGGCCTCGATGCCCTCAAAATTGATAGCCAGTTCATAGTGCCACCGCACAAATTTTTCCAGGACCGGCAATTCCTCTGCCGGCAACAATACCGTATCGTCGCGGATGAGCATGCCGATCAGACCCGAATCATGCAGGCCCCTGATAAAAGAAAGTTCAACATGATGAAAGGCGCAGAAGTCGCCTGCAGGGATAAAGTCCTCTGGGAGCATAGTGTTCGGTTTTGATCGTGAATTTTATGTTTGACCTTCAGTCGATCCGCTTTCAGCGGTTCCTGTTATTTTTCTCTCCCTTGCTGCAATTCCTTAAACAACTCTTTTTCCTTAGCGGTCAGGTTCGTCGGCAACTGGATTTCGAGACTTACATAGAGGTCTCCGTGCTGTCCTTCTTTTTTATAGACCGGGAAACCTTTCCCTTTTAGTCTTAGCGTGGTGCCATTAGATGTCTCCGGTTTGACCTTCAACTTCACCTTTCCGCTGAGCGTCTCCACGGTTATTTCCCCTCCCAGCAGAGCCGTATAAAGATCAGGAGTGGCTTTGGCATATAGGTCGTTGCCATCTCTGCGCCAGCGGGGATCTTCCGTCACGGAAAAAGTGATATACAGGTCTCCGTCCGGTCCTCCGTTCGTCCCGGGTGCGCCGTGTCCTTTGAGCTTGATGACCTGACCATTCTCCACACCGGCCGGAATGGTGATACGGATATTTTTTCCGTTGACCGCAAGGACCTGCTGATGGGTAGCGGCTGCATCCACCAGGGATAGTTGCCATTCTGCCTGGTAGTCCTGGCCGCGGAAAGTGGTGGTCCTGCCCCTGCCGCCGGCGCCGCGTGCAGACCCGCCAAACAAAGATTCGAAAAAATCCGAGAATTCGCCGTTGTCGCCGTCGCCAAAATTTCCACCGAAGCCTTGCGTGCCACCGCCAAATCCTTCACCGGTAAAAGTACCCCCTTCCTCAAAGCTTCCGCCTGTGCTGCGTCCGGCGCTGCGACTCCGGCGCTGTCCTGCCGCCTGCTGGGCTTTTTCAAACTCTTCCGCATGTTGCCAGTCTTTTCCGTACTGGTCGTATTTTTTTCTTTTTTCCGGATCACTCAGCACCTCATTTGCCTCATTGATCTGCTGGAATTTTTTATTCGCTTCCTTATCGTTGGGGTTCAGGTCGGGATGATGCTTCCGCGCCAGCTTCCGGTAGGCGGACCGGATCTCGTCCTGGGTTGCGGTTTTGTTCACCCCCAATACTTTATAATAATCTATGAAATCCATTGGATGGCCTTTTTTTTACAAAGGTAGGGAACTTGCTGGCACAGTTTTTTTACCTCCATTATATATAAATCATCTTACCATGAGAAGATCCTTCTATTTTGTATTGGTAGCGGGGCTAATGGGATATGCCGCTATCGGGCTGGCCGGCTGCGGCGGGTCAGGCAATCAGGTTGACCGCCATTCGCCGGATACTTCTTCGGTCGGGCCGGCCCCGGACAACAACAGCGCCAACAACCCTTCCCTTGCTGATACCAGCTATGAAAAGAACCGTACCCGGCCTATCACCGATACGATGAAAAATAAGTGAGCGGGGGTCAATACCTTGTTTACAGGTCCTTGCTGATCGTAAAGTAGAACTGACTGCCCTTTCCCGGCTGAGATTGCGCCCAGATGGCTCCGCCATGCAATTCTACGATCTTCTTACAATGGGCGAGACCAATACCTGAACCTTCATATTTTGTCCGGCTGTGCAATCGCTGAAAAATAATAAAGATCCGTTCGAGGAACTGCGGCTCGATACCGATGCCATTATCTCCCACTACAAACCTCCAGTGACTGTATTCTTCTGATATCCCAATGGTGATCTCCGGCGCTCTGTCGGGGTGTTTGAACTTGATGGCGTTGGTAATGAGGTTCTGGAGCAATAATTTTAATTCCGTCGGATAAGCGTGCAGGGATGGTAGCCGATCGGAGCTTACTCTGGCCTCGCTGTCATTGATACTCTTGTCCAGGTCAGCCAGCACCTCCGCCAGCAGTATATTGCCATCGAGGACCATGGCCTCTTTTTCCCGGCCGATCCGGGAGTAATCCAGCAGGTCCTTGATCAGGGTCTTCATCCTGTCGGAACCCTGCGACATATAATCGAGGTATTTCACTCCATTGCCTTCCAGTTTTCCCCGGTATTCTTTCTGTAGCAGCTCGACAAAACCTGAAATAGTCCGCAGCGGCTCCTGCAGGTCATGACTGGCGACATAGGCGAATTGTTCGAGCTCCTTGTTCTTGCTTTCCATTTCGGAGGTGCGTTGCCGTACCTTTTTCTCCAGTGAATTATTGACTTCCGTATTCTCCCCTTCCAGCCGCTCTAATTCTTCCGCCATCGTGTTGAAGTTATTGGCAAGCATGCCGATCTCATCGCGACCATAAGCCTTTGCCCTGCGCCGGAAGTCGCCTTTGGCCACTGCTCTCGACGACAACAATATCTCGTTCAATCCGCGCTGGATGCTACGGCTGACAGTGATCGCCAACAACAGGCCTGTACATTCCACAGTCAGTGCGACGACGAAGAGCAGCCGCAGGATCACGTGTTCGAGCCATCGGGAACCCTCTCCGAGGGAAAAGGAAAATTCATCTTCCAGGGGACTGAGCCGGTCATTCAGCGGATCTATTTCATTGAGGATGGCATCGACCCGTTGCTGGGAATAAGGAACGGCCGTCATGGCCTGATGTAATCTTTCTCCGAGGGCCATGAACCCGGTGATGACCTCATCGGCTCTTGTCCAGGCGATAATGGCGCGGGAGATGTATTTGTTGCTGTGAAACCGAAGAAATAATTCAACCATGCGGTGAAGGTCTTCCCGGTCATTGCGTCCTTCGTAAAATCCCTCTTCTGCCACAGACAGGTTGATGTCGCCCCGCGGTTTGCTCATCTCCATCCTGGCTTTGTGATCGCCCTGGTTGACCTTCATGAAGCCTTCGAATTTTGCATAGTCGGCTTCGTTGTGGGTACGGGCATACTTCAATAGCTGGTATAAGGCGTCTTTTTGCGCTTTCGACCACAATCCTTCCCCGCCGACATAGGCACGAACGGAAGAAAGGGTGTTGATGGAGAAGATGAGTACGGCCAGTTCGACGGCGATCAGCAAGGCCATGATACCGACAGTGAAATAGAGTTTCTTGGCTATAGAGATGTCTCTAAACCTCCGGAAAACGGATTTTTTCATAATGTGGGCTTTGGACGACAGGCAGGGTCATACAAAGTACAACATTTCTTCTATCCGTTATCCCTGAAACCTATAAAAACTAAGCGTTGAGCTTCTTACGTCCGGCAACGGTCAGTTCATATATACCAAAGACCATGGACAGATATGCGGCGAGGACCAGTACATGGGACAGATCATAGTCCGATGCCTTGAAGAAATAGAGACTGGTCAGACCGCTGATGACCATGACAACGACGAGCGCGAATGTTATTAAGATTTTCATAATTTTTGTTTTTAAAGTGAAAACCGTTCATTTACATAATGGACCGGTACAGAAAGCCCCGGTTTACTAATGAATTCCTAATATCGTTTCCCCTTTTTAAATACCTTTAGCTTCATGAAAAAGAAGATTCTAATCACCAGACCTACCTGGCCGGACCTCGTAGATCGGCTGCGGGAATATTTTGACGTTACCATCAACGAAGGCCCCCGTTATGATAAAGGACAGCTGCGTGAGGCCCTGCGCGACATGGATGGAGCGCTGGTTTCCGGTGGTGAGAAGATCGATGAGGAAGTATTGAGAGGGTTGACAAAGCTGAAAGCGGTTTGTGTCACTGCGGCCGGGTACAATAATGTTGATGTACCGGCTCTTACCAGGGCGGGAGTCATTGGAACGAACTCTCCCGGACCGGCCGATGAGGCGGTGGCGGATTTCACCTGGGGGCTGATGATTGCCACTGCCCGGCGCCTGGTGGAAGCGTCCTGGTCTATCATGCAGGGGCAATGGAAGGAATCTTTTCCCATCCGCTTTTTCGGGACCAACCTTTTTGGCAAGACCCTTGGTATTCTGGGCATGGGGCGCATCGGTCAGGCCATTGCGCAGCGGGCGGTCGGATTCCGGATGCCTGTATTGTATAATAACCGGCGCAGGCTGGATCCTTCCATCGAAGCAGACTGCCGTGCTTCTTTTCGTACCAAAGAAGAGGTATTGCGCGAAGCAGACTTTATCGTGCTGGCGATGCCCTATACACAGGAGAATTATCACCTGATCGGCGCTGCGGAGCTGGCGTTGATGAAGCCCTCCGCCATGTTGTTCAATATTGCCCGCGGCGGCCTGATTGACGAAGCTGCCCTTGCGGCTGCCCTCCGAAAGCAGCAACTGGCCGCGGCGGGGCTGGACGTATTTGAGCAAGAACCCGTCATTCATCCCGGCCTCCTGGGGATGGCGAATGTGGTGCTGACACCTCATATTGCAGGCGGCACTGAAGATACCCAGTATGGATTGGCCAGCATGGCCGCCGACAATCTGATCGCTGCTCTCGGGGTGGGGCCTCATGCGGGGCATCCAACGGGTATTTTCAACCCCGAAGTGCTGAAACTGTCATAAAACAAATCAAAGCGATGAAAAAAGTTGTCAAGGTCCTCCTGGTCCTTCTTGTGCTGGGCATTGCCATTCAATTCATCCGTCCCAGCCTGGATAACCGGCCTGCGACGGGCGATTGGGCAGCTCCCCCGGAAGTAAAAGCCATTCTGCAACGTGCCTGTTACGACTGTCATTCCAACCAGACAAAGCTGGCCTGGTTCGATCAGCCGGCGCCTGCCTATTGGCTGGTCGTTAAAGATGTCAGGGAAGCCAGGAAAGTGCTCAACTTTTCCGACTGGGATAGTCTTCCGAAGGCGCAGCAGGCGGCCAAACTGTACGAGGCGCTTAACCAGGTCGAATTTCATGTCATGCCCCTGAGCAACTATGCGATGCTGCATCATGATGCAGTCGTCACACCGGAAGAGGTGACCGTTTTACGTCAATACCTGTTGACGCTGGCGCCGAAAACAGTGCCGGATACAGCCAAACAGCGGATTGCCCTGGAGCAGTTTGCCCACTGGATAAAGACTCCCACGGATACAGCCTCCGTAAAAGTGGCCTATAATGATATTTCCTATCATGACCTGGCCAATTTTGGCGATTGGAAAGCCATCAGCACTACCGAGCGTTTTGACAACGGGACATTGCGTGTCATCATGGGCAATGATATTGCCGTCGAGGCCATCCGGCAGGGGCAGACCCATCCCTGGCCTAAGGGCGCCACGTTTGCCAAGGTGGCTTGGGATCAATTGCCCGACAGCGCGGGGGAAATTCGTGCAGGCGCTTTTAAACAAGTCGAATTCATGATCCGTGACAATGATAAATATACTGCAACCGATGGCTGGGGCTTTGCCCGGTGGGTAGGCGGCCTGGGGCTGAAGCCTTACGGCAAGGATGCAGGTTTCACCACCGAATGCACCAATTGCCATCAGAGTATGGGCGACTACGATCATGTCTTTACGCTTCCGCTGGCCGATACCCTCGTTCTCTACGATCAGGCGGCCTATCTGCCCGATTCTGTTGCGGCTCATCCATTGGCCGGTAAGGTCATTACTTCTCTTGTCAACCACAGTCATGAGCGTACCATGATGTCTACACTGTATGGCAATGATATTGCCGTAAAAAGTGCGAGATCGGGCCAATCCGTCTACCCCGCGGGATCGGTCCTCGCGCTTGCCACCTGGGCGCAACGGGAGGATCCTCATTGGTTCGGCGGCCGCATTCCCGCCCAGCTGACGTCCCTCGAACTGGTGACTGTCGGACCGGGTGCCGGTCCTGTGTATACCGCCTATGATGGGATGCCCCTGGCAAAAAAGACTGATTCTTCGGCCGTTGTTCAGGAAAGGATACAGTATATTACCAGCCGGAAGGCCTCTGTCTTTCCGTAAACGACCCGCAGCCTCTATCGTTGTGGCGTAGCAGCTCGCGTAATCATATCGCCTATGACATTCGACTTTCGCTTACAGGTGTTTCATACCGTGGCCAGGCGCCTGAATTTTACGCGGGCGGCGGAAGAATTGTTTATTTCCCAGCCCGCTGTCACCCGGCATATCCAGGAACTGGAACAGCAATTCAAGGTAAAACTTTTCGAGCGCAACGGAACGCGCATCCGGCTATCTCCGGCGGGGCAGCGGCTGCTGGTGCATACTGAGGAGCTTTTCGCTGTTTACCGCAACATCGAATTCGATATGAACAATCTGACCCGGCGTCACAGCGGGCGATTATTCCTTGGCGGTAGTATGACGACTGCTCCATATGTCATTCCGCCGATCC
This sequence comes from Puia dinghuensis, assembly GCA_026225275.1. Classification (GTDB taxonomy): domain Bacteria; phylum Bacteroidota; class Bacteroidia; order Chitinophagales; family Chitinophagaceae; genus Puia; species Puia dinghuensis_B. The sequence continues at coordinate 8,579 of JAMFSL010000102.1, read as the reverse complement.
TGGCTGAATTTCATGGTCGGTATCCGGAGGTGGCAGTCAGTCTGATCACCGGCAATACCCAGCAGATAGAACATGCTCTGGAGCAGCAGGAGATCGACCTGGGAGTTGTAGAAGGGTATTCGCGTCACGCAGCCATCCGGTATACGGAGTTTATGAAGGATGAGATCGTGCTGGTGAGTAATCCCGGACATCCCCTGGCCAAAAAGCCGGTCATCCGCCCGGAAGATCTGACGCGGATCCCTCTTTTGCTTCGGGAGCCCGGCAGCGGTTCGCTGGAAGTGCTTGCGCGTGCCCTCAAAGGGATCGGGATCAAATTGTCCGCCCTGAAAAAGGAGATGCAGCTCAACAGTACCGAGATCATCAAATCCTATCTTCTGCATGCGCCTGTCATGGCTTTTCTTTCCGTGCATGCGATAGCAAAAGAACTACAGAATAAGGAATGCACCATCGTCGAGGTGAAGGGGCTCCGTATCGAACGGAGCTTTTATTTTGCGCGGCTGCAAGGTGATGCGCAGGCGCTGCCTGAGCTTTTTATGAAATTTGCCATGCATTATAAAAAGGCCTGATAACATCAGGTTATCGGGGATTACAAATAGCGATTTCCTTTCGGCCGGCAGAGGAGCGAACTTTGTGGGATCAGAAACAAGCGTTTTATGGATACCATTAAAGTTCTCGACAAGCATGGTACAATCCGGCAGGGTATATTCATCCTCGTTGTTTTCGCCTGTCTGACTCCCTGGGTCACGCCGCCGCTGGCGCTGGTGTTGGGATTGTTCGTCGCTTTCTTTGTCGGCCATCCCTTTTTGCACCTCAATCATAAAGCCACCCATCTGCTGCTACAGGTTTCGGTGGTCGGACTTGGCTTTGGTATGGATGCTGCCAGTACACTGCGGGCGGGGAGGGAAGGGTTGTTGTTTGCGATAGCTTCTATTGCCGGCACCCTGGGCTTTGGGCTGCTGCTGGGCCGGATCTTCAAAATAGAAAAGAAGACCAGCCTGTTGATCTCCGGCGGAACGGCCATTTGCGGAGGCAGTGCAATAGCAGCATTATCGCCTGTCATCCGTGCGGATGAGCGGCAGGTATCTGTTGCCATGGGCACAGTCTTCGTCCTCAATTCTGCTGCGTTATTCATCTTCCCTGTCGTCGGTCATTTTCTGCACCTGAGTCAGAACCAGTTTGGACTGTGGAGCGCTATCGCCATCCATGATACCAGTTCCGTCGTCGGTGCGGCCGGCAGGTATGGCCCCGAGGCCCTGCAGATCGCTACGACGGTCAAACTGGCCCGGGCCCTTTGGATCATTCCCGTATCGCTGTTGGTGGCACTGCTGTTCCGTGAGAGGCGGTCTGCCGGAGCCAATGGCCGGGAACACAGCGGCAAAGCCGCGAAGAGCCGTGCAAAGATCAGGATACCCTGGTTTATTGGTCTGTTCGTAGTGGCCATTATGCTGAATACCTGGCTGCCCGTTCCCGCCATCAGCCATGCCATTGTCAGGGCTTCTCATGCCGGTTTGACGCTGACGCTGTTCCTGATCGGTTCAGGGCTTTCCATGCAAGTGTTGAAAAACACCGGTGTGAAGCCGTTATTGCAGGGGATTATATTATGGGTGCTGATCTCGGTGACGACGTTGTGGGCGATAGTGAGCTTTGCGCATTAACTGGAACACTGCCGGCTATTGATTTTATGAGCGGTTGTTATTATATTGGGAAACAAATCCATGTTCCAATGAATAATAGCGAAATTGTCACCAAAAGCCTTACTCCTGAAGACAAGGCCATCCTCTTGAAATTGAAAGGAAAAGCATGGCTCAGTTTACTGCGGGTCTATCCTCTTCTCTTCCTGGCGCTGGGCTATATCTATTTCAAATTGCACGTCGGGGGGACTATCAGAGGATACAAGGTCGGGCATGACCTGACCCCAGCGCAATACAATTTGGTCTATGCGATCTTTGCTGCTTTTTTCGGGTGTATCTTTTTATTTTTTATGATCAGGGATTTCAGGCGACTGATCCTTCCTTTTCATATGGATGTTCGGATGGATAAAAAGCGATGCTATACGTTTTCAGCGAAGAAATATCAGGATCCCTTTACGGACAAATGCCTCCTGTTTTATCCGGGGAAAGAGGATATATACATTGAAATTTGCAAGGAAGACTTTGAATCTATCAGCAGTGGCGATGTCTTGTATCTTGAAATCGCTTATGTGACGGGTGAGGTTCTTTTTCTGAAAAGTCCGAGCCGGGTATTCAAAGACCCCGCTGAGTTTAGCTATTCTGAAAGATAAAAAAAGAGCCCCTTTGGAAGAAGGGGCTCCTGTGCATATTTTACGCTGATCGACTAATAGCGGTAATGTTCAGCCTTGAACGGACCAGCCTTCGGGATCCCGAGGTACTCGGCCTGCGCATTGGTCAGTTCGTCGAGTTCGACACCGATCTTTGCGAGGTGAAGGCGGGCAACCTTCTCATCGAGGTGTTTCGGCAGTACATATACTTTGTTTTCGTATTTGCTCGTATTCGTCCACAGTTCGATCTGAGCCAGTGTCTGGTTGGAGAAAGAGTTGCTCATGACGAAAGAGGGGTGACCGGTAGCGCAACCCAGGTTGACCAGGCGGCCTTCAGCCAGTATGATGACATCCTTGCCGTCGATAGTGTATACATCGACCTGGGGCTTGACCGTGTCTTTTGTATTACCATAGTTCTTATTCAGCCATGCCATATCGATCTCGATATCGAAGTGACCGATATTACAGACGATCGCTTTGTCTTTCATCAACCGGAAGTGTTTTTCCGTGATCAGGTCGCGGCAACCGCTGGCAGTGACGATGATATCGGCTTCTTTCACTGCATCGACCATCTTCTTCACTTCGAAACCGTCCATAGCGGCCTGCAGGGCGCAGATAGGGTCGATCTCCGTAACGATCACCCGGCATCCGGCGCCTTTCAGGGAGGCGGCAGAGCCCTTGCCTACGTCGCCATAACTGCCCACGACAGCTACCTTACCGGCCATCATCACATCCGTAGCGCGGCGGATAGCATCCACCAGGGATTCTTTACAACCGTATTTGTTATCGAACTTGGATTTCGTAACAGAATCATTGACATTGATAGCGGGGACCGGCAGCGTGCCTTTTTCCATCCGCTCGTACAGGCGGTGAACGCCGGTGGTCGTCTCTTCGCTCAATCCTTTGACGTGTTGTACCAGCTCAGGGTATTTGTCGAAGACGATGTTGGTGAGGTCGCCACCGTCATCCAGGATCATGTTCAGGGGCTTGTCGGTGCTGCCGAAGAACAGTGTCTGTTCGATACACCAGTCAGCCTCTTCCATTGACTGGCCTTTCCAGGCAAAAACTCCGATGCCAGCAGCGGCGATGGCAGCTGCGGCCTGGTCCTGTGTGGAGAAGATATTACAAGAGCTCCAGCGTACTTCAGCGCCCAGTTCGATCAGGGTCTCGATCAGCACGGCCGTTTGAATGGTCATGTGCAGACATCCTGCGATGCGTGCGCCTTTCAGGGGCTTTTGTTTGCCATATTCGGCACGGATGGCCATCAGACCGGGCATTTCCGCTTCAGCCAGGCGAATTTCTTTCCGGCCCCATTCGGCCAGGCTCATATCTTTTACTTTATAAGGGAGCTTCAAATCGATGCTCTGCGTCTTTGTTGACATGGGAATAATATTTTTATGAGTGACAAAGGTAAAAAATAGAACAAAAATATAGCCGTTCTTGGTAGATTTAGAAGAAAAGTGAGATTTTAACGTATTTTGTAGTATAAAAGCCTATCGGAACATGGAAAAGCCCCCTCAAACAGAAAAACCGGCTAATGCGCCCGTAGACCTCGACGAAAAGGACAGAGCGATCCTCCGGCTCTTGCAGGATAATGCCAAGATCACCGTTCGGGAAATTGCCGCCCAGGTCCATCTGAGTACGACGCCCGTTCACGAGCGGATCCGGCGGCTGGAGGACACAGGCGTGATCCGGCAGTATGCGACCCTGCTGGATCATTCCAAGGTAAAGAAGGGCTTGCTGGCGATCTGCTATGTATCATTGAAAGAGCACAACAAGAAATCGGGAGCCCGCTTTATCAAGAGCATTCAGCAGATGCCGGAAATCATGGAGTGTTATATTATTTCCGGGGAATTTGATTTCCTGCTCAAAGTAGCGGTGGAGAATATGGATGCGTATTATGACTTCCATGTCAACCAACTGGGGCAGATGGAAAACATCGGACACGTGCAAAGCACCTTTGTGATGGGGGTGGTGAAGCAGACGCATCAACTCATTTCCTGACCCTGCGGATATACTTCACTTTATTTCGTAAATTACAGCATCAAAATCTTCCTATATGTTTACGTATGATACCGTCGCCGAAGCAGTCAATGGCCTGAAGCAAAGAGGATATTCGATCGACTTCAATCTCGAACCTAATCGTCTTGTCTGTCACCAGACCAAATTGTCCCTCGCCCCGGAAGATTTCGAGATCACGGAGATCTATCGCTTCGAGGGAAACAGCGATCCCGCCGATGAAGCGGCTGTCTATGCTATCGAATCCGGGAATGGACAAAAAGGGTTGGTGGTTACCGGCTTCGGCATTTCCGCGGAAGGACTGGCCGAAGACATGGTAGAAAAATTGGCCTTGCGGCATTAATGCCTTCGGCTTTATTGTAACTTTGCCTCAAATGATAACTATTCGCCCCGCCCGGGAAACCGACCTGCCTGAGATCCTCGACATCTATAATCACGTCATTTTACATACTACCGCGGTCTATCAGTATGAGCCGCAGACACTCGAGATGCGCAAAGCCTGGTATGACAGCAAATTAAAGGATGGTTATCCCATTTTTATCGCCGAAGACGCCGGTCGTGTAGCAGGTCTTAGCAGCTACGGACCTTTTCGCGCCTGGGCTGCCTATAAATATACCGTCGAAAATTCGGTCTATGTTGCGGCTGACCAACGAGGGAAGGGTATTGCCCGGCTATTGATGCAACCATTGATCGATGCTGCCCGCAGCCAGGGCTATCATGCCATCATCGCCGGTATCGATGCCTCCAATGACGCGAGTATCGGGCTCCATCAGTCCTTCGGATTTGAAGAAGTAGCGCATTTCCGGCAGGTCGGCTACAAATTCGGCCGCTGGCTCGATCTTAAATTCCTGGAGCTTTTGCTGGAGGGAAGTCCGGCACATCCTACCGACGGTTGAACTACCGGTTGCTGATCAGCTTCGCTACTACCTTGTCGATGGGCAGTGTGACGATGTCTTCACCGAAGGCGTCTGCATCGATGAAGCGAAAAGTTTCCGTCTCCTTTCTTTCCTCATAGATCTTCATCTCGCGTTCATCGAAGTCGAATGGTTTTTGCCGCAATGGCGCCCGAATAGGCTCCAGCGCCTTTACCCAGTAATAGATGGAAATGATCTGGTATTCGGGATTGAAGGCGGACATCTGGAAGAAATCCGTCGTATACAGGTGATCTCCGACTTCCACTTCAAGATCCATCTCTTCTTTGAATTCCCTTTTCAGGCAATCTCTGGTGCCTTCACCAAATTCCAGTCCGCCGCCGGGGAATTTGGTAATATATGCTCCCCGGATGAGTTCGTCGGTGACCAGTACCTGGCCGTTTTCGCCCAATAAGATTCCGTATACTCTGACGTTGAACATCTTAAAACCATTTCTTTTTCATGAAATACCAGCTGATAATGATGGAGATGCCGATCGACAGCAGGATGGGGATGTAGAAAGCATACTTTGATCCGGCATAGGGGATGGGCACATTCATACCATAAATGCCCGTTACCAGGGCAGGTAGCGACAGGATGATCGTTATTGAGGTCAGCCTTTTCAGGACGCTGTTCATGTTGTTGCTGATGATGCTTGCAAAGGCGTCAAGGGTGCTGCTGAGGATATTGGTGTAAATATTAGCCATTTCCAGCGCCTGTGACATATCTACTGCCAAGTCGTCCAGCAGCTCTTTTTCCTCGTCGTTGAGCCCCAGGAAGTTAGTCCGGGCCAGTTTGAGTAGCAGCAGTTCGTTGGACCGCAGAGCTGTCACGAAATACACCATACTTTTCTGGATCTTCATCAGTTCAAGCAACTCCTCATTTCGGTTGGAGGCGTATAGTTTTTGCTCCATCAGGTTGCGGCGCTGGTTGATCTCTTTGAGGAATTCCATATAGGTCTGGGTGATCTTCTCGAAGATCTTCAGTACCATCATGTTTTTCTTATCCTCGTGGCGGTTTTGGAAGGTATTCAGGAATTTTTTAATGGCACCGTTCTCAAAGGAGTTTACCGTGACGATCTGGTGATGGGTTAGGATGATACAGATAGGGATGGTGATATAGTAGGCATCACTTTCATTAAAGGAGTTGTTCTCTGTAGGGGTCTTGATAACGATCAGCTTGACATTGTCATATTCCTCGAATCGCGCTCTTTCGTCGATGTCCAGGGAGTCGGTGAGGTAATCAATAGGGATGTCCAACTCGTCCGCCAGGTTGCTGAATTCCTGTTGCTTCAGTGGCGGCAGAATATTGACCCAGGTGCCTTGCTCAGGCCGATCGACTTCAACGGTCTGATAGTTGACATTCTTAAAAAACTGGATCATGGGCGTTGTTTCGGCTAGCCGGCTGATCGCCGGCGTGGGTTAATCAATTATCGATGCTACCCTCGAACACTTTAACGGCGGGCCCGCATAACCAGACATTTTCATAGGAATTATCGGCAGTCCGGTCGAACCGCACTGTCAATTTACCCCCCTTGGTGATCACTTTGACATAATTATAGCCTACTTCGTTGTGATAGCTGGCCAGAGCGCTGGCCGTGACCCCCGTGCCGCAGGAAAGCGTCTCGTCTTCCACGCCTCTTTCGTAGGTCCGGACAAAGATCTCGTCCGGGCGCCGTTGCTCAACGAAGTTTACATTGATACCTTCTTTGGCGAATTCACTGCTATAGCGGATATCCATGCCCTTTTGATAAACGTCTATATCCATCACCTCCGATACCATTTTTACATAATGCGGCGACCCGGTATCCAGGATGAAATCCCCATGATACTCATTGATGGCGGCTACATTCTTCATCTTCAGGCTGACGATCCCTTTGTCGTCTATTTCGGCGAGGTGAGGTCCGTCTACCGCGATAAAACTGTATTCATTCTTGTGAATGCCCAGATCATAGGCGAATTTTACCAGGCAGCGGCCGCCGTTGCCACACATCGTACTTTCCCGGCCATCCGCATTGTAATATTTCATTTCGAAATCGTAACCGGAATGGGGGTTTAGCAGCATCAGCCCGTCGGCTCCGATGCCAAAGCGCCGGTCGCACAGCAGCCGGATGCGTTCCTGCGTCAGCGAGGTATAGCTCCAGTTCCTGTTGTCCAGGATGACGAAGTCATTGCCGGTGCCCTGGTATTTGAAAAAGGTCAGTTTGTTCATAACGGTGGTAAAATTAACGCTTTTTTCTTGCTTCGGCCGTTAGGGTAGCTTCTCGATCGTCCGTAAGGTCTCTTGTATCAATCGTTCCACCGTCGCATTCCCGTCCCGGGAAAATTGCTTCAGTACCCGGTTGGCTACGATAGCGCTAAGGCTCAGGCAGGAATGACCGAGCATCTTGCCCAGGCCGTAGATCCCGGCCGTCTCCATTTCGAAATTCGCGATGTGGTGCGGGCCATAGGAAAAGCCTGTCAGCCGGTCGATCAGTTCCGGCTGATTCAGCCCCAGACGCAGCATCCTTCCCTGTGGCCCATAGAAACCCGGGCATGTCACAGTGATACCCTGATGGAATCCTTCAGTGAAATGGCGTAGCAACGAGCCGCTGGCGCCACTGATATAAGGTTGTGCCAACCGGTGGTGCAGTTGTGTCTGGGTGGAGAAGGAATGCAGGATCGCGGCTTCCTCTTCGTTAGGTTCATACCGATAGAAATTCAGCAGGTTGTCGATGCCCAGCCCATGAGTCGATGCCACCCATCCATCTACGGGTATATCTTTCTGTAAGGCCCCGGCCGTTCCTACCCGGATGATGGTGAGGTGGGTCAGTTCCGGCCTGACCATGCGGGTATTGAAGTCGATGTTGACCAAAGCGTCCAGTTCATTCAACACGATATCGATGTTGTCCGTGCCGATGCCCGTAGAGACCACCGTTATCCTTTTCTTCCCTATTTTACCGGTGTGTGAGACAAATTCACGGTGTTGCCGCCGGTGCTCGATCGAATCGAAGTGTTGGCTGACCATGGCTACCCGATCCGGGTCGCCGACGGTCAATATGGTAGTCGCCAGTTCTTCGGGACGGAGGTCCAGATGGTAGATAGCTCCGCGATCGTTGATAATTAGCTCACTTTCTGCGATTGCTTGCATAATATTGTTCTATTTTTTTCCTACTTCCCAAAATTATCTTAATTTCGCACCTGCCCAAAAAAATACGGCTCCGGATGACGGGGCCGATTTTGACAGGGGTCGGGACCCGGACGGAGCCCGTTCAAAGAAGTCAACGTTTTTAGCTATCTTCGGAGCAGTTCTTATGGTATGGTTTCGTGGCCGAGTGGCTAGGCAGAGGTCTGCAAAACCTTTTACAGCGGTTCGAATCCGCTCGAAACCTC
>JAMFSL010000101.1 GCA_026225275.1 Puia dinghuensis | reverse complement strand
GATCGACTCCTGCCTCTACAGACCCGTCCTGCAGGACTTTTCACATCGTTACCTGTATGACCCCCGCTCCCTCTGGAACAGGATTGTTCGCAAAGGAACCGGTACACCCTGGGTCTGCATCACGCCGCCAGCTACTGCGTCTTCAGAATCGGCACGGTCAAAGGCGCCAGCCCCGCCCCGGTAAACATCAAATTCGCCACTTGGCAGTGGTTCACCATAAATGGATTAAATTGCGCACATGACGAAGCCATCGGAACCGCAACTGGACGGCGAATTTTATGACGACAAGACCATTAGGACCCTATACGCTACAGATGCTTCCGCCTACCGGGAAATGCCGCAGGCCGTAGCCTTACCCAGGTCAGTGTCGGATCTTAAAAAGCTGATCGCCTACGCGCATGCTGAAAAGACCTCCCTGATCCCCCGCACAGCCGGCACTTCTCTGGCAGGACAGGTAGTAGGTAAGGGCATTGTCGTTGACGTATCAAAATATTTCACGCAGATACTCGAACTCAATACAGAGGAACGCTGGGTACGTGTACAACCAGGCGTCATCCGGGACGATCTCAATCTCTTCCTCAAGCCATACGGACTGCTGTTCGGTCCGGAAACCTCTACGGCCAACCGCGCCATGATTGGCGGAATGGTGGGCAACAATTCCTGCGGCTCGAATTCGATTATCTACCGCAGTACGCGCGAACACCTGATGGAAGTAACAACCCTTCTCAGCGATGGAACCGAGGCTGTCTTCCGATCACTCGACCCCGACAGCTTTCATGCCAAATGCGAAGAAAAAGGCTTGGAAGGTCAACTATACCGCACGATCCGGAAAATGCTGAGCAACGAGGGAAACCAACAGTCGATCCTCAAAGAGTTCCCGAAACCAAGTGTCGAAAGGAGAAATACAGGCTATGCGCTGGACCTGTTGCTCGGAACAAAACCCTTCACGGCAGAGCCAGGCCGCCCGGATTTTAATTTTTGCACCTTGCTGGCCGGCTCGGAAGGCACCCTCGCCTTCATCACAGAGATCAAGCTCAACCTAAGTCCGCTCCCGCCAAAAGAGACGGGACTGCTCTGCGTTCATTTCAACTCGATCGACGAATCGCTGCGGGCTAACCTGCTGGCGCTACCTTATGGGCCTACGGCCAGCGAACTCATCGACCACTATATACTCGAATGCACGAAGGACAATATCGAGCAACGAAAAAATCGCTTCTTCGTCCAGGGTGATCCCGGAGCGATCCTTGTCGTCGAGTTCAAAAAAGAAACCCGGGAAGAGATCCACGAAATAGCGGCTAAAGTGGAGGCGGATATGCGCGCCGCCGGATTGGGCTACCACTTCCCCCTGCTCTTCGGTGAAGACACCAAAAAGATCTGGAACCTCCGTAAGGCTGGCCTGGGACTCCTCAGTAACCTGCCCGGTGATGACAAAGCCGTGCCCGTCATCGAAGATACGGCCGTGGATGTACAGGACCTTCCGGCTTATATCCGGGAGTTCAACGACATCCTGAAAAAATATGGCCTGCACTCGGTGCACTACGCTCATGCCGGCAGCGGCGAGATCCATCTGCGGCCGATCCTCAACCTCAAGACTAAAGAAGGCAACGAACTCTTTCATACCATTGCCGCAGAAATAGCCGTACTAGTCAAAAAATACCAGGGCTCTCTCAGCGGTGAACATGGCGACGGCCGGTTGCGGGGCGAGTTCATCCCGCTGATGGTCGGTGAAAAAAATTACGCGATGTTCCGCGAGATCAAAAAGACATGGGACCCGGACCACATTTTCAATCCGGGGAAGATCGTGGATACTCCACCAATGAATTCCATGCTGCGCTACGAGCCCGGACAAAAAACACCGGCCTTCCCCACCCTCTTCCGCTTCCACAACCAGGATATCCTCCAACACGCCGAACAATGCAACGGATCGGGCGACTGCCGCAAAACGCACCTGTCAGGCGGCACGATGTGCCCTTCCTTTATGGCGACCCGCAACGAAAAAGATACGACCCGCGCAAGGGCCAATATCCTGCGGGAGTTCCTGACCCGCTCCGACAAGCCTAACCGCTACGACAACAAAGAGATCTACGAAGTGATGGACCTTTGCCTGAGCTGTAAGGGCTGTAAATCGGAATGCCCTTCCAATGTTGACGTCGCAAAGCTCAAAGCGGAGTTCTTACAGCATTACTATGACGCCAATGGTGTCCCCCTCCGCAGCCGGCTGATCGCCAATTTCACCCGCTCGGCCCAACTCGGTTCACTGGCGCCCGGTCTGTACAATGCCATGATGCGTGCTGATTGGGTCAAAAAATTCGCCGGATTTGCCCCCGAACGGTCTATGCCCCTGTTATACAAAACGACCTTACGAAGCTGGTTTAAAAAGCACCGCGCCTCCATGTCTGCCATGCCCGACCACTGCGCTGTCGCTTCTGGTATCGGCCGCGCCCTCGCGCGTCCTCTCACCGAAACCTCTGGCGTAGGCGCCGTCTACCTCTTCTGTGACGAATTCACCAACTATAATGATGTGGAGATCGGGATCAAAGCCATCCTCCTGCTCGAAAAGCTGGGCTATGAAGTCATCCTCCCCGAACATCTCGAGAGCGGCAGGACCTGGCTATCCAAAGGCCTGGTGCGCGAAGCAAAAAAGATCGCCAACCAAAATATCCGGCAGCTACAGCCACTCATTACGGCCGACACCCCGTTAATAGGTATCGAGCCTTCTGCTATCCTGGCTTTCAAAGATGAATACCCTGACCTGGCGGACGACGACCTCCTCGACGCCGCAAAGGATCTGGCCCAAAATGCCTTCCTCATCGACGATTTCCTGGCCCGTGAAATAGATCGGCAACACATTCAGCCCGGCCAGTTCACGACGGAACCACGGTCGGTCATGCTGCATGGCCATTGCCAGCAAAAGGCATTGTCCTCTGTAGCCGGCTCGGTCAAAGTCCTGTCTCTCCCGGCCAATTATTCGGTCTCTACAGTACCTTCGGGCTGTTGCGGCATGGCCGGTTCATTCGGTTACGAGAAAGAGCATTACCAGCTCTCACAACAGATTGGCGAACTCGTGTTGTTACCCGCCGTCCGGTCACAGGGGCAGGAAATCATCATTGCAGCCCCGGGCACCAGCTGCCGCCACCAGATCAAAGACGGGACAGGACGTAAGGCCCTGCACCCGGTAGAGGTCCTATACGATGCGTTGATAACATAAAAACACCAACCACCATGTCATTAAGCAAAAAGATCGATCCGCTTCTTAAGGTGAACAACGATACCGGGTTCGGTACGAATGCCGATAATTATGGCGGCCGGTTCATCAACCGTGACGGCACCTTCAATCTCCGCAAGGAAGGTAAATCCTTCCTTGAGCGGTATAGCATCTATCATCATATGCTGACCCTTCCCCGGTGGAGGTTCGCCGCGGTCATCATTGGCTTCTTTCTGCTGGCAAACCTGCTGTTCGCATCGATCTACCTCCTCGTCGGTATCAACCAGCTGGCGGGAGTGATCGCCACCACCCCCTGGGGCAAGTTTAAAGAAGCCTATTTTTTCTCCACTGAAACCTTCACCACCGTGGGCTATGGCAGGGTCAACCCGGTCGGCGACGGCGCCAACCTCGTAGCGGCTGTCGAGGCCATGCTCGGCTTCCTGTCCTTTGCCATCGCTACAGGTCTGATGTATGGACGGTTTTCCCGGCCGCATGCCTTTTTGCTGTTCAGCGACAACGCACTCGTCAGCCCTTATAAGGACGGAGGAGCATTGATGTTCCGCTTTGCCCCCTATAAAGACAATCACGCACTCACCGATGTGCAGATCCGCGTCAACATCGGCCTGAAAGTGCAGGTAGACGGCAACGATGAATACCGGTATTACGATCTTGGACTGGAACGTAGTAAAGTCGAAAGCCTGCCCATGAACTGGACGGTTGTACATCCCCTCGACGACAAAAGCCCCCTGCAGGGATTCTGCTGGGAAGATATGCAGGCCGCCGACGTCGAGATCTATGTCCTCATCAGGGGTTTTGATGACGTCTATTCTAACTTCGTCCAGCGTCGTACCTCTTATACGTACGATGAAATTAAGTTCAACAGGAAATTCGTCCCCATGTACCGGGAAAGCAAGGACGGCAAAACCACCATCCTGGAATTGCAAAAATTGAATGAATTTGTGGAGGCACGCGCGAACATCATCCAGGGTGTCGTGACGAATGCCACCCTACTCGCCCCCCAAGCCACCCCATCCACCGAAATTACCGGTATGGGCCCTTCATCGACTAAGAAGTAGCCGGGGCTCTTCTCATGGATAGGGAGGTTTTTTTGTCAACCTGAGTGAAGTTTTCTAACTTCCAGCTATGAGAAAATATACTGCACTGCTGGCAGCCCTGCTGCTGTTTGGATCGGTCTATTCCAAATCCATCACCCCCCATATCGATCCCCGTCTCGAAAAAAGCTCTCGCAAAGACACCGCAGGATGGATCTATATCCATCTGGAAGGCTCCCCCCGCGACATCGGATACCAGCATGGCTACCTGTTGGCCCCCGAGATCGAAGACCTCATCAATTCGATGAAATTATCATTGCCCCACCTCTCGGGCAAAGATTGGGCATTTTACCACAACGTCGCCAAAACAATGTTCTGGAACAAGATAGACAAGGAATATCAGCAGGAACTCTCCGGTATCGCGGAAGGAATAAAGGCCAGAGGCAAACAATTTGACGTATATGACCTCGTGGCATTGAACGGTAATATCGAGCTCTCCCAATACTATGTCCCGATGCTGGCCGAAAAAGAACATCCCGGCGCCGGCAACAACAAAGCCCCGGGCAATTGCAGCGGATTCGTGGCGACCGGTAGCTATACAGCAGATGGAAAGGTCGCCATCGGACACAATAACTGGACGGACTATATGGGCGGAGAAAGATGGAATGTCATCGCCGATATCACGCCCCAAAGCGGCAATCACTTTATCATGGATTGCATGCCCGGTCTGATCCATAGCGGCGACGACTTCGTAGTCTCTGCCAGCGGTGTCCTCATCACCGAAACGACGATCACCCAGTTCAAGGGATTCGATGAAAAGGGTATCCCGGAGTTCGTCAGGGCACGGAAGGCCGCCCAGTATGCCAACAACATCAATGATTTCGTCCGCATCATGACCACAGGCAACAACGGCGGCTATGCCAACGACTGGCTGGTAGCCGATACGAAGACGAACGAGATCGCCCGGCTCGAACTGGGACTAAAGGATTTCCGGGTCTGGCGCACGACGGACGGCGTCTATGTCGGCTCCAACTTCCCCAGCGACGACAAACTGATGAAGGAAGAAACGACCTTCAACCCTAACGACACCACCCTCTCGGCCAATGCAAGACACCGCCGCTGGGACCACCTGACGAATGATTATAAAGGCCGCATCGACGCGCAGACGGGCATGACCATCGAGAGTGACAGCTATAACGAACTGACTAATGCGAAAGAAGCCAGTCGCTGCGTCCTCGCAGGCCGCGTCGATACTGACCCCAGAGGCTGCCCGGAATGGGGATGGGGCCCCTTCTTTCCCGGTGGCACCGTCCAGGCAAAGATCACGACGGCTACCCTCGCCAAAGACATGAAATTCTGGGCGCATATGGGCAACCCCAGCGGAGAAGGCTTCCTGGCCGCACCCTTCTTTGCCGCACATCCGGAATACCAGTGGGAATCCCCGTACCTGCACGATATGCCGGCATACCCCTGGACACTCTTCAGCGCCAAATAACAACTTCCGCCTCCTCATTCAATGTCTCCTCGCCGGCCGCAAAGCTCCCCCCACATCCGCGCATAAAAAAAGGTAACGTAGCGGAGGGTGCCGTACATTACCAAATTTGATGTGACAGATGCCAAATGCATTAAAGCTGCTCAGACAGAATTTTCATGGGTTAATCACAGGAAGTAAGTCGTCGGCTTCTTACCGAATAATATGCCGATAGGTCGTTAGAGACCTTATTTGCAACAAATTATGTACCAAAAAAATAGACCTCCCCTGGTTACGTTGCGCATTTTGGCGCATACTAATGCCTAAATGATCCAGGATGAGCGATACCCAAAATGATGCCGTCGAACTGTTCGAGCAATTCATAGACCTTTATTTCGCATCCGTTTATTCAGCCGTATCCAGATTGACGGGCCTGACGGAGCAACATGCGATTGAGGCCATTACCCTCGATATTTTTGTCAACCTATGGAAGAATAGCGAAACTCTCTTTAGTGAAGTAAGGCCGCCTGCCTTCATATATAAGATAATGCTACCGCATATCTTCGCTTATTTACAAGAGCATGAGTCCGAAAATCGCGCCCAGCTCCTGAAAGACATTTTACTGATCGATCCTGCTCATTATGAGAAGGGCGCACCCTCAACTACAGATCTTCCAGATTGATGATCCCATGCTGTAAGGCAAACCGGATAACCCCGGCTATATTTTTGGCGCCGATCCGGCGGGTGATATTGCTGCGATATTGCTCAACGGTCCGCTCTGACAAATATACCTCCTTACTGATCTCCCGGGCTGTCTTTTGCCGGCAGATCAACCGGATGATCTCAATTTCCTTGACAGAAAAACCGGTATTGGCAATCAGCAGCCCCGGACGCTCCTCTTCCGGAAAGATCCTGTTGATGATGTACGCACGGGCCTCCTTGCAGAAATAATCCTTGCCTTCCAACAAACTCATCACCGCCTTCTCGAATTCGGCATCGTTCTCACTCTTGATCACATAGCCATGCACGCCTGCCTCGAACATCTTGAGGATAGCAGCAGCATTGACATTGAAGGAATAGGCCAATATCCGCGTCGTCGGACACCGGTACTTGATCTCCCGGACAACGGCATCTCCCGACTGATCCGGCAATCCCTGATCGACGATCACCAGCTGCGGCTGATGCTCCAGAGCCAACCGGATCCCCCCGGCGCCATCATTGGCATGGCGAAACTCACTGAACCAATCACCGATCAGCAGCTTGATCCCATTGACGATCATATTGTGGTCGTCGATGACCAGCAGGGAATTAAAAGTAGGCGTCTGATCTTTGTTCATACGAATGGTATGGTCAATTCAATAGAATATCCTTCCGGCCACGCATTTTGTAATTCAAAGCTGCCTTTCAACAGGTCGGTCCTTTCCCGGATGTTCCGGATACCGATCCCGGCAGAAAAAGACCCCGGCTCCATCCCCCTGCCATTGTCTGAATAGGTGATCCGGAGACTCTCCTCCATGGCCTTGATCAGCACAGTGATCTGGCTGCATCCGGCATGCCTGATCGAATTACCTATCATCTCATTGACCATCTTAGTTAAATGAGAGTATTGCCAATGGCTCAATACCTGCTGGCTATTGTTCGGCCGCAGGGTGAAATCGATCCCGGTCGTTCTCTTGATCTTCTCCAGCAACACCATCGTCTCCCTGCTGAAGCTGTCTACGGTACTCAGCTGGCTCGATTTGAGGTCATGTGAGATCCCTCTTACCGCTTCCATGATCTGCGCCGTCTGTACCTTCAGCTCCGCCAATCCCGGAGTAGGATGCGCTTCCATTTCCTTTTTCACCAGCGCATTCGCAAACAATAGCATCGGCCCTATCTCATCGTGGAAATTCCTCGCCAGGTTCAATTGCAGGTTGAGCAGGTTTTGCCGCTGGCGAAACCGATAGATCCGGAAGCCGGCAAAACCCCCGACGATCAACAGACCCAGCAGCGTAAAAAGATACAGGCTGGACCGCTCGGCCTTGCGCCTTTCGGCCTCCGTGCGCAGCAACTCAGCCCTGGTATTCTCCTCGGCAGCCAGCGCATACAGATTATTGTCTTTATCGGAACTGACGGCATAAAAAGCCGAATCTCTCAGCCGGTATACTTTCCTCAGCTCATGATAAGCCTCCTCGTAGTGCCCGGTAATGGCCTGCAGCTTGCTATTGCTTTCCGGCAAAAAGGCCGGGTCAAGGGTTGAATACTGCACACCGCTGTCATTCAGGGCCTTGACCACATCAAGGTAACGCCTGGCACTGTCCGTTTTACCCCAATCGAAATAGAAGTCCACAGCCTCTGTGTAGGTCCACTCAGTATAGGAAGGTTGCAATACCCGGGGAAAACCTTTGTCCGTTACTTCGCGGATGGCGCTTTGCAATAATTCACCCGCCCCCTCGAAATGATCGCGGGATCTTTCCCTTTCAAACGTCATAAAATCGAAAAAATAACGGGATTCCAGCCAAATAGCCTGGTATTTCACAGTCCCTTTTACCGCTGCCAGCGTCTTTTCACCGATCCGCAGGACTTCTATCGACCGTATACTGTCCTTTGCCTGATCCGAAGCATATTCCACCGCATTCAGGATCATCAGCGCTACAGATACCTGTTCGGGACTTACGGTCCCTTCCGCCACCGCCGCCGGTATCCGCAACAGATCCGTCCGCAGCTTGTCATACCGTGAAATGACCCGGGGGTAATCCTTATTGCTGGAATATATCGAGATGGCGAACAGATCACTGTGGGGTAGTCCTCCCTTTTCGAACAGGCCCAGATTCACTCGCTCTTCATTGTTCTTCTCCGAATAATAAATAGCGCGCCCAAACTGGCTCTTGTTGTAGTACCAAAGCGCCATATAGCTATAATACCTTGCCTTCCAGGGCCCCTTTACGTTGTTCCCAAAGGCGATTTCCCGGTAGACTGCCAACCGCTGTGGCAGACTGTCGTCATTCCCCAGTATCGGCGCAATGGAATCGACAGCCTTGAGATAAGAAGTATCACTCAGCACATGATCGCGATAGTCCTCCAGTAACGCTGATAATCGCCCGGTGAAAGTAACAGGGGCCTGGGCAAAATTCGTCAATCCGGTAAAAAGAAGGCAACATAGACTAATAGCCGGTAATGGTTTTGACAGATGCATAGGAGTGCGACATAATGGTGATCAATATCAAATGTAGAAAAAAAACGACATGATACGTAAAAGTTCAGCCCCGGAACAGAACAAACCCGGTACTTTTTGTTCTTTCTACACAATAAAGATAACTTATGGCGGGACGCGCGTATTACTTTTTAAGTATGAATGAGTTGAAGGAAAAAGAATTTATTGATTGCTGGTACCCCGCTGTCTTCATGGCGGCAGCAAAGCTGACGGGCCAGATGGATAAAGAAGCATTGGCTACCCTCACCGAAAATGTGCTGGCCAGCCTATGGGACCATCGGGAAGAATTCGCCGTCGAACCCCGGCAGGGCGTTTTCATTTACCGTCTTCTGCTCCAGGAAGTCATTTCTTTCCTCCGACAGCATGGCGACGAACAACGCATCCGCATTCTGCGCGATATCGTGCTCATCGATCCGGCACTCTTCCTGACGGACGTGCCCGGGGAAGACAGTTAATCCCGTTATCCCACCAATCGCCTCCCCGTAAACCGGCGTCCATCCAAACGAAAACCTCCTGCCGGAACGAGCCTGCAGGGGGTGAGTTGGTATATATCGAGTGTTAACCGCCTATTTCGCAATGCCTTTCTTGAAAAACTTTTTGACAATAAAACTGGTCGCAAAACCGGCCACCATCCGCAAAGCATTCGTCTTGAAATCCGCTCCGCCAATTCCGCCGATTAACTGACCCAACAGGTTTTTGACAATATTCATCGGCTTCAACCGGTCTGCAAAATCAGCTACCCGCCGTCGTATATGCTGCTCGTTGACATAATTCTGATGCTCCAGATCGCGTATCGCTTCTCTTAGTTCGTCTATGGTCCTTATTTTATTCAACTGACACTATTTTAAGATTTTCCGGATCAACATATTGCTAAACGGTTCTTTCAACCAAAGCCCCCGCTTGGCATAGAATATCAGCCCGATAATCGCATAAAAGCCACCGATAATAAAGAACCCATAGAAACTGTTCCCCAGCCAGTACCCTATCAATAAGGCAAACCCCATGCTGAAAATAAGGACGATAATGGTAGCCATGCCGATCAAGGCCAGCCCGGAGACCAGTTCACCACTGACATCCGACAGACTTTCTATCGTCTTATACTTCCACAAAGTTGTTCTTGTCTCGATGTAGTCGCCCGCATCGGATAAAAGAACATCTATATCGTGCTGCTGTTCTTCCATGGTGTTCATAAAGGTCATATTAATGAAAGATCGCCCTCTTAAGACATCGAACTCTTTAAGACATCGAACTCTTTGCCTTATTGAAATTTCCTTTCACGCCATCCACTACCTCATTGAATTTATCCTTGATGGTGTCACTGAAATCAGTAATTGAATCGCCCAGGTCATTACCCTTTTCCAATATCTTCTTCCGGGTTTCTGAACCTTTGTCCGGAGCCAATAAGATACCTAATGCGCTGCCTACCGCTGCGCCTACCAGGAAACCGATCAGTACTTTTGAGCTGTTCATATTGTTTGGTTTTATTACTACTATCGAAAATCCTTGCCAATCTTCAGTCAGGCGGAAAATCGGCCTTTAAGACCGGGAGATGAGGTAAAAATTCTACAAAAAGGGATAATTCGCGTCTTAACAATTGTGGTATCATTTATGGTCACAGATGACTACCTAAACTCTTGTTATGCAAAACGGTACAATCCTGCAGTACTTTCATTGGTATTATCCCACAGATGGCAGCTTATGGAAAAAATTGAAGGCGGAGGCAGGCAAACTGGCCGACACGGGCTTTACTGCTGTCTGGCTTCCCCCGGCCTGCAAAGGCACCAATGGAACGTATTCCGTCGGCTATGATATTTATGACCTGTGGGACCTCGGAGAATTCAATCAGAAAAATTCCGTCCGCACCAAGTATGGCACCAAACAGGAATATCTCGAGGCTATCGAAGCCGCCCACGCTGCAGGTCTGCACGTATATGTAGACATCGTCCTGAACCATAAAGCCGGTGGCGACAAATGCGAGGTGGTTAAAGTCCGGAAGGTTGACCCTGAAGACAGGACAAAATTCATCAGCGAACCCTTCGACATCGAAGCCTTTACAAAATTTACCTTCCCCGGCCGCAAAGGACAGTATTCTGAATTCGTCTGGGACTATCATTGCTTTACGGGAGTAGACTATGACAATAAGACGAAGGAGACGGCGATCTACTCTATCCTCAACGATTTCGGCGACACCTGGGAAGAAGTGATAGATGATGAAAAAGGGAATTATGATTACCTCATGTACGACGATATCGAGTTCCGTAATGAAGCTGTCCGTGAAGAAGTCAAGCGCTGGGGAGAATGGTATTATAAAGAGACCGGGTTTACCGGCATCAGACTCGACGCCGTGAAACATATGTCAGTCCCCTTCATCAACGAATTTGTGGATCACATGAAAAAAGTAGTGGGAAAGGATTTCTTCACGGTTGGCGAATACTGGGCCCCCGGTAACCTGCCACTGATGCTGAAATATATTGAGGCGACACAAGGCCGGATGTCCCTCTTCGATGCCTCCCTGCACCACAACCTCGTAGCAGCCTCCAAACAGGGCAAGGATTACGACCTGACCACGATCTTCAACGATTCGCTGGTCGCGGTTAAGCCCGAACTCGCGGTGACGGTCGTCGCCAATCATGACACACAGCCCCTTCAGGCATTGGAGGCTCCCGTAGACCCGTGGTTCAAGCCGCTGGCTTACGCATTGTTATTGTTACGTGAAGGTGGATATCCCTGTGTATTCTATACCGATCTTTATAGTGCAAAATATACCGACAAGGGGAAGGATGGCAACGACTATGAGATCTATATGCCAACGGTGCCAAATATAGATAAGCTCATGCAGGCCCGAAAACTGTTCGCCTATGGCACCCAGCAAGATTATCTGGACCACGCCAATTGTATCGGCTGGACGAGGGAGGGAGACGACGAACACCCAAAATCAGGTTGTGCGGTCCTGTTATGTAACGGGGACGACGGAAATAAAGTCATGGAAATAGGGAAGGCCCATGCTGGTAAAATCTTTGTTGACTACCTTGGCGGTCAGCCAGACAAAGTTACTCTCGATGCCGACGGAAAAGGTAACTTTACCGTAAGGGGTGGTTCGGTGGCCGTGTGGATCGCAGAAGGATAGTGCCCGAAACCCTGCCCCCTGCCCCTCGAAAACTCTTACCCCCGAAATCCCTGCCCTAAGACCCGAAGCCTCTATAGACCCGTATCCCCCGAAGACCCTTTCCTGCTAAAATCTGAGTCAGCATGAAAACGGCAATCAAAAAATTTGCGATCGACCTGAAGGTCCGGGTGGGGTATGGCACGGCTTTCTTCCTGTTATTGTCCTCTTACCTGCTCACCCTGTACGCCAACTCGGAACTGCTGAAAGAAGCGCAGCGCGTAGACCATTCCGACAAGATTATTATCGGGACGGAGGCCTTGGCTTCCTGTCTCAAAGATGCCGAGACCGGCTTTAGAGGCTATCTGCTGATGAATGATCGCCGCTTTCTTACTCCTTACTACCAAAGCAGGCATATAGGCGATTCTGTTTATACTGCCCTGTTGCAGGAGACGGCACGCGACCAGGAAGAGCATTCCGATCTGTCCACATTACGAAGGCTGATGGATAAAAAGTACGAACTGATGGACGCAGGAGTGGCCAACTATCAATTCCACCCTTTCCAATTGTCGGACACCCTCAAAGTGCAGCAGTTCTTCGCCCTGGAGCTCATGAATAACATCCGGTCAGTCGTACGGGACGTACAGGACATGGAACGCCAGCGGCTGCAGACAAGGCTCGCGGGTATGACTACCCGCTACCATACCCTCAATAACGTTATCCTCACGTCCCTCGGCCTGGCGATCCTCATGGCCCTGCTGGGCTATTATACTTATTCCCATGAAAATAAGGCCCACAGGACGGCAGATGCTCAGGTAGCCGAATATCAGCAGCAGCTCCAGGAAAAAATAAAGGATCTGGACAGGGCGAATAAAGAGCTCATCAGAATGCGAAGCATCGAGAAATTCGCCGCTACAGGACGCATCGCCCGGACGATCGCTCATGAGGTCCGCAACCCCCTGACTAATATCAACCTGGCGGTCGAACAACTCCTGTCCGAACTCGATAGCCTGCCGACAAACGGCGCTACCTCATCCCCCGAAAATGCTGAACTCATGCTGGCCATGATCAGCCGTAACAGCGCCCGCATCAACAGCCTGATCACCGATTTGCTCAATTCAACTAAATTTACGGACCTGGTATACAAAAGAATATCCGTCAATCAATTGCTTGATGAAACCCTCGAAGGGGCAATGGACCGGATCCACCTCAAGAATATCACGGTAACTAAAGATTATTCGGATGATACCCGCGATATCGCCGTGGACGTAGAAAGGATCAAAATCGCCTTCCTGAATATTATTGTCAATGCTGTGGAAGCGATGGAACCTACCAGGGGAATCCTGCAGCTTAAAACCCTGTCGAAGGATGGAAAATGCGTGGTCTTTATCACGGACAACGGACCCGGTATCGAAGAAGAATCCCTCTCCAAAGTATTCGAACCTTATTTTACAAGCAAACCCAAAGGCACAGGTCTGGGTCTGACCAACACACAGAATATCATTCTTAACCATAACGGCCACATCGGCTTCGAAAGCAAAAAAGGAAGAGGAACAACCTTTACCATTCAGCTCGATTTTGCCTAATCCGCCCTGCGAATCACCCGCAGTAAGATTGCAATGATCGCGATCACCAAAAGGACGTGAATGATGCCGCCGGCGTCATAGGCAAAATATCCGATCGCCCAGGCAATAACCAGAATGACGGCAATGAGATACAATAGATTTCCCATTGAGGTTAATATTTAATGTTAGGAGATACGCGCCTCGGTCGACACTATCGGCTGTACACAGGCTTTTCTGCGGAATCGGAACTGAACAGCTTATCAATAGCATCATTAATGAGCTTGCGATTCAGCGGCTTGGCTACAAAAAGGTCCACGCCGCCATCATAAGCCTGTTTTCTCTCCAGGGAGCCGTCATGGGCCGTGATCATGATCACCTTGACCTCAGGGAAGTTCTTTTTGACATAGGGAATAAAGTCCAGCCCGAATCCGTCGGGTAGGTGATTATCGAGAACTAATAGGGATGGCTTGTCTGTCTGTAGAGCAATGACGGCATCGGAAAGTGTATTCACAAAGCCAGTATGGAAGTTTCGCTGTTTCAACATTCCGCTGAGCAAATAGCATATATCCAATTCATCGTCTACGATCAAGACTTTTTCAATTGCTGTCATAATAATTGTTTCCACTTATCCTTCAAATTTGTAAACCCCGACAATTTCATAACCTAATATTTACAATTTTATTGCCATACAAGTTTCCACCCGGTTATGGGCATTAAAATTGTGCATCCGGCCTTTTAATCTGGTTTTAAACGGGATTTGTCGTAGTTTTACTATCCCCAATTTCCCCAAATTGTGTAACTTTCTCCACGCCCCACCCTCCCGTACCCCTTTTTGACAAGAGATAAAAATTTGGCAAGAGTTTAGAAGGTTAGATGTGTAATTGTTTGATCGAATCCTAATTACACTAATTATACTTTTTCCAGTAATTTTAATTAGAAAACGACACTTATGAAGCGAATTCTCATCATTGACGATGACATGGACATGTGTAATTTACTAGGCCGCTTTTTGCAGAAAAAGGGATATGAGACGGATGCCAGCCACAGCGGGAATAAGGGAATTGCCAAGTTCAAGGAGTCCAAGTTCGACATCGTATTATGTGATTTCCGCCTGGGAGACAAAGAAGGCCGGGAAGTGCTGCGGGAGATCAAACAGCTCGATCCTTATGCTATCGTGATCATCATCACCGGCTATTCCGATATCAAGACGGCGGTAGACGTGATCAAATCCGGCGCATTCGATTATATCACGAAGCCCCTGATACCCGAAGAAGTGTTGAATGTGATCGGCAGGGCCCTTCAGACACCTGCTACGGGCACCGATGCACCCAGAAGTGCCACTGCCGTTCAGGCCGCAAAAAAGCCTGGCAAATCGTTCGGCGATGATGAATTCCTGGTAGGCCAGGCGCCGGCAACAAGGGAACTCTACCGGCAGGTCGAATTGGTAGCCCCCACGAATTACAGTATCATTCTATACGGAGAAAGCGGTACCGGTAAAGAAGTCATCGCCCGCACGATCCACCAGAACAGCGCCCGAAAGGACAAGCCCTTCATCGCCATGGACTGCGGCACCCTGTCAAAGGAATTGGCTGGCAGCGAGCTGTTCGGCCACGTGAAAGGTGCCTTTACCGGAGCCATGAACGATAAGGAAGGCCATTTCGAACTGGCAAACGGCGGCACCCTCTTTCTCGATGAAGTCGGTAACCTCTCTTACGAGATCCAGGCAGCCTTGCTGCGGGTCATCCAGGAACGTAAGTTCAAAAGAGTCGGTGGGGTACGCGAAATGGAGACGGATGTTCGCATTATCGTGGCTTCTAACGAGAATTTACAGGATGCCTACCGCCGTGGAAAATTCAGGGAAGACCTTTTCCATCGGTTCAATGAGTTCTCCATCGTATTGCCGGCCTTCCGTCATCGGAAGGAAGATATTCCCCTCTTCGCGGAGTTCTTCCTCGCCAAGTCTAATATTGAACTGAATAAGAACGTGGAGGGATTCGACCCCGAAGTCATGCAGATCTTCCTGGATTATCCCTGGCCCGGTAACCTGCGCGAATTCCGCAATGTCATCCGCCGCTCGGCCCTGTTGACTTCATCCGGCCTGATCACTGCCCGGGTGCTGCCTACCGAGATCGTCGACAATAACAATTTTGCTCAGACCTATCTGCAGCAGATAGAGCCTCATTCGGCCTCTCATGCCCCCCATGCCGTCCATCATCCCATCGTCCATAAAGAGACTGATCTGAAAAACGCGGCGGCACAGGCTGAGTATGATACGATCATGAATGTCCTCAAACAGGTGAATTACAATAAATCCAGGGCAGCGGAAATCCTAAAAATAGATCGCAAGACGCTCTACAATAAGATAAAAAGCTATCAGCCCTAAGATTCAATAGACATACAATTGCTCGAAGGTGGTGGTGTGAGCGCTGAAATATCCCATTGCGCCATTGTTGATATTGCTGGTAGGATTGGCCGGAGTGGTCGATTGAATACCGGCAGTGGCCGTGACATTGGACAGCTCATTAAAGTAATTGTAAATATTCTCATCCACGCAGTTCATCGTCAGCAACAAACCAGATCCGGGCAGCAGATAAGCAGTATCGTTGAAAAGCGGCTCCTGGATGTATCGACCATCCGATAGCCGGTCATCAAAAACAAAAATGTCGGGTACCGCCTTACCGTTAACAGCTTCCGTAAACTGATAATAATTGACCACTCCCGGCGGGTCCTGAAAATTCACTATGGCAGTGATCTCCGACCCATTAAAACCGGTGTTCTCCTCGAAAGTGACGGAATCCAGCTTCACGGGCGACGGCATGGTCGAAGTGGCGCTATATTGCTGGCCGTCTTCTATCACCAGCAGTTGATAGGTATGCTTGGGATGCCCCTGTAGGAATTGGGTCTCGTATACGCCGGAATCCACTTGCATCAATATATCCTTTTCCCCCGTTGTGCTGTCGGTTATGCTAACAGTGGCGTCTGTCACCGGTGGAAAGACATTGTTGGCAGTGTAATCTACGCTCCGCGAGATCTGGACCTGATAAGGACCGGCGTCATCGGTCACATTTCCTTCAATGACGATCTGCGGGGATGTATCATTCAGATGGACCTGGATGATTTTTTTGCACGCAACACAGAGCAACGTGACCAGCAAAACGCCATATAGGTGACCGGGACGAAGGTTCATATGAATAATCGTTCAAGTAATGGGTCCGTGTAGTCTGCAATATAGCCCACGACATTCGGATAGGCGAGAAATTCTTCTTTGCCATGCATTGTAGTCAGCACGACACATCGCATCCCCGCTGCCTGCGCCGCTTCCACTCCTTTCGGGGCGTCCTCGAATACGATACAGGCATCCGGCGACGCCCCCAGACCCTCGGCCGCCCGGAGAAAGGTCTCCGGATGGGGTTTGCTGATCCTTACGTCGGCGGCGCTCACTATCACTCCGAAATAATGCCGGATGGACAGGTTGTCCAGTATGAAGTCGATGTTGAAGGGGATGGCCGCAGAACCGATCCCCATCCGGATATGATGACTTTCTGCCTTCTCCAGGAAAGCGGGCAGGCCTGCTATCAGCCGAAGATGGGGGCGGAAAGCCTGCTGATAGGCCAGCTCTTTCTTCCGGGAAATGACGGCCATTTCTTCGCCCGTGAAACGCCCCTCCCCAAATACCCTCACCAGCAGCTCTTCATTTTTACCATACATCTGCCGCTCTACCTGCTCCCTGCTGAGACCGGCTTTCAATTCATCATTCAGAATATCATACCAGGCCGTGCTGTGGAATTCCATATCATCAATCATGGTGCCGTTGAGGTCGAAAATAAAGGCGGCTGGTCGGTTCATAATAAAAGAAATGATTTAGATACGAAGATAAACCGCTTTCCCCTATTTTGCAGGCATGAAGGAATATACCTGGGGGATAATCGGCCCCGGCAAAATCGCGAATAAATTCGCTGTAGCCCTGACCCTGGCCGGACGTACCCGGCTGGTCGCTATTGCCTCGCGGGATGCCGCCCGTGGCAAAGCCTTTGCCGCCTCTCATGGCGCCGAACATGTCTATGACAACTACGAACAGCTGGCCGACGACCCCTCGATCGATGCCGTCTATATCGCTACCCCACACGGTTTTCATGCCGAACACGCCCTGCTTTGCCTGCAACAGGGCAAGGCCGTACTCTGCGAAAAGCCAATGGCGCTATCCGCCCGGCAGGTCGCGGAAATGGTGGACGCTTCGGTCCGCAACCGGGCCTTTCTGATGGAAGCCATGTGGACCCGTTTCGTGCCGCTGATGCAACAGACGATGGACCTCATCGGCGAAGGGAAGATCGGGACGTTGAAGTATGTCCGTGCAGACTTTGGATTTCTTTCCCCCTTCAGCCCCGAAGGCAGACTGTACAATCTCCGGCTGGGCGGAGGTTCATTGCTGGACATCGGCATCTACCCTTTATTCCTATGCCTGCAGCTGCTGGGCAAGCCGGATGATATCCGGGCCTCCGGACACCTCGCCCCGACAGGATCGGACGAGACCTGTCATGCCATCCTTACCTGGCGCAACGGCCAGTCGGCAGTCATCAGCAGCACCCTGGCCTGTCAGACCTCTCTCACCGCCGAGATCGCAGGCACAGAAGGCATGATCCGCATCCCTACTCCCTGGTACAAGAACGATCGGCTGGAATGGAACCGCTCCGGCGAAGAAGCCCGGCAGATCCAACTGGAACCGATGATCAACGGGTTCGAATACCAGATCCGGGAAGTGACCCGCTGCCTCGACGCAGGTCTCATCGAAAGTCCCTCGATGTCTCATGCCTTTAGCCAGATGATGAGCAGGACCATGGATACGATCCGCCACCAGCTCGGCGTGAAATATCCTACGGAGTAACCCGCCCGCCCCATCCCTGTCACGCCCTCGCGGATACTCTGCTTTAAAGCGAATTCCGCAGCGTCAGATAAAAAGGCACCTCCTCGGAACGATGTGTATGATCGAGGATCTGCCGCGCCGCCATCTCCCCCATCTTCCGGAAATCCGTCGAGATGGTCGTTATCCCATTGAGGATAATTTTCTTGAGCGGCGTCTCATTATAAGAAATGACGCCCACCTGGCGCCCTACCTCTAATTGCACGGAAATGATCTTCTCGATCAGCGTGACCAGGTCTTCCTCCATCAGATTGATATACACCTCCCCTTCCCCAATGGGCTCATCGGCGATAGACTCCACGACCATAAACCCAAAAGCGTATTCTTGACAAAACCGCTCACACCCTTTCAATATCTCCACCGCATGATAAGTATGCCGGGGGAAAATGATCTTGATCGTATGATACTTGCTCAAAGGCTCCCGCGCCCGCTCCAGGGCCGAATAGATGTCCTGCTCGAAGTGTTGATATACCGCTGCATATTCCCCTGTGATGCCGGGAATATTCTTATCCAGCAGCAGCAATTTTTCCCGGGGAAGATGATTGATGATCGCCGGCGCCCCCTCCTCTCCCTCCAGGAAATGGGGAATGATCACGTAATGGGAATAGTCCTCTTTCCTGTTGGTCAGCAATTTCTTGAACAACCCGAAATCATTGTTGTAAATATAAAAGTCGACGACAGCATATTCCCCCAGAGAAGCGACAAAAGCATCATACAGGATCTTTTTGTGCGCACTCAGCTTATTGAACAATAAAAAGATCTTCAGCGTCTGGCGAAAATCGACATGCTGAATAAAATAGCCCTTCCCCGGCACAGACCCCAGCACCCCCATTTTTTTCAGATATTTATACCCTTTCTCGGCCGTATCCCGGGAAATCTCCAGTTCGAAACTTAGTTCATTGATGGAAGGCATCAGGTCGTTCTTCCTGATCTTCCCGGTCTCGATCGCTTTCAGGATCGAATTGGTCAGTTGCAGATACTTAGGGGTGGCAGCCAATTCATCCACCGTGATCCAGTCGAATATAGCAGAGCGCTTCATGGGAGGGTAAATATAAGCAAAAGAGCCGGCCGCCAGGCCAGCCCTCGCTCAACATCTTGTCATTCCCCACTCACCATCCATCCTTCCGCACGTATTTCCCATCATCAAAATGCACGACGTAATCGGACGCAAAAAACTTACTCTTGTAATAGTAATCTGTGCTGATGATTTGTGCTCCGGATGCACAGGCAGCCTCAAACTCGCTGCGATCATTGACCCGCGCTTCCCTGGTATCGGCATCCGCCCGCGTCCGTATCATATATCCCTTCTTTACCATTGCCTTGATCTTCTCCCCATCCCGCTTGGAATCGTTGATGATCATAAAAGCAGCTTCCGGTGTACCTGCCGGAGAATCGGTGAAGTACACCCTGCCCTTCAGCGAAGGATG
>JAMFSL010000100.1 GCA_026225275.1 Puia dinghuensis | reverse complement strand
GCAGGGGAAGGAGGCAATAGATGCCGAAGCGATGAAGATACATGGGTTGATTTTTTTAGAAAAAGAAGGGGAAGGCCTTGCCCTCCCCTCCAGACTTTATGAAAATAGAACGAAGCACACTCGGATAGAAAAGGCGCGATTTATTTTGTCAGCCACATAGTGTTTGTGATAGCATCCGTGCCACCAAACTGGCTATTGACAGCTGCCTGCCAGTTCGTGGTGTTTTCTACCTGTTCGTCTTCAGGATATTCCCAACGGATCGGGATCATGTTATTGGCGGTTCCGATACCGGCGAGGCCCTGCGTCATCACAGGTACACCCGTCCTTCTCCAGTTGTAATAAGCTTCCCAGCCGGAATTCTGCCAGAAGGCGACATATTTCTGGGTCAGGATCTGGTTCAATCCGGTTGGATTGTTGCCGGCGTAGGCGACATTGGGATTAGCGAGGAAGGCGGTGACGTTGGCCGTCACGGAACCCAGGGAGTTGCCTTTGTCATCGCCGATGGGAATGACCGTGCCATCTGCCAGGTTGTACATAGCCAACGAGCCCATGATGCCGTTCGTATACCAGGTGCTGGCCATGGAGCTGGTGATCCAGCCGAGGTAGGCGGCTTCGGAGATATTGAAACACATTTCCGGGTAGCCGATGATGATGGCGGGTTCTTCCGTGGCGCCGGTCGGATCTTTAAAATAGCGGAGGAAGTTGGCGTAGGAATACATGCCGTTGGTGGCATTGACCAGCAGGGCAGACTGGCCGAGGTTGATGTCGGCACCTATATAGGACGAGAATTCGCTGACGGTGCCCCCTGCGGTGAGTTGGGCCGGAGCCGGCGTAGCGGCGATGAATGTCCGCGGGTCCTGGTTAGCCGTCGTGATGCTGAGGAAAGTACTGCAGATGCTCTCATAAAAATCATACGGCGAGTAGTTCGGCGAAATGGGATATTTATTGTACACGGCGTTGTACTTATATTCCAGGTTGTCGGTGATGCCGGACATGATCGGGTATTTCACCGGATTGTTGATGATATTGGCGAACTGAGTCGGGATATTCAGATCGGGATTATCGACGGCTCTCCGGCTAAGGCTGATCAGCACCCGTAATTTGTAGGTATTGATGACCTTTTCCCATTGCAGGTACGTGAGTCCATAGATATCGCCCGATATAGTGGCGGAGGGTCCGCCGGTAGGGGAAGCGACCAGGGCTGCCATCAGCGTATTGGCCGTATCGAGGAGGGCCAGACAGTTCTGATAGACATCATGCTGCAGATTGTAAGACGGTGTGTCGATCCCGCTAACGCCTGCCTGGGTCATAGGGATGTCGCCTACCCGTTGGGTATACCAGATGAACTGATAGGCTTTGAAGAAATAGGCCAGTGCCGAATAAGGATTCGCTGCAGTTCCATACTGGGCGGGGATCTGTTGTTCCATCAGATTGACATATTTCAGCACGCTGTACATTGTGGCGGTATTCGACCAATTGTAGGTGTTGCTGCCCCAGTAATAGGAATACAGGGAGAGATAATATTGGTTCCAACGATGTACTTCGCCCCAAGGATTTTCTGCTACAGAACCAGACACGGCATCCAATTCTCCTCCGCCCTCGTAAATTTCATTGACAAGCCTGTTAAAGATTAGCGAAACGGGAACCAGTGAACTGCTACTCGCCTCATTGGGATTGGACAGCAAATTGCCTTTTTGGCAACCCACCAGCCCTGCGGAAACCAATCCGAGGAAAAGGACCGAACTGATGATTATTTTTTTCATGACTGTTGTTTTGTTTGTTTAGAAGCCGAGATTGAAGTTTACTCCGTACCAGCGCGAGGTCGAAGAAGAAAGGGTTACATCGTTGGATGTTCCCGTCTGACCGCCGCCGCCTCCATTCAGAGACTGTGACTGGATATCGAAGCCGCTGGAATACTGGTCGATGTCGAAATCCTTACGCTTAGCGAAATACAGGAGGTTTCTTCCGATCAGGGCTACAGAAGCGGATTTGAATACCGATTTTTTACCCAGCATTTTCTGTGTCAGGTTGTACGTCAAACGGACTTCGCGCAGCTTGACGAAGGTGCGGCTGACCACATAATATTCATCGAAATTCGAACCTAGGCTGCTGGACAGATAGCTCTGTACAGTGGTAGGCGTCGTGTTAGTAGCGAAGCCAACACTCTTCAGGTTGGTGATCACGCCACCGCTGTAAGTAGGTGTACCACCGGTAATGACAACACCTTTACCCGTGAAGCCAGGAGTCGGCGCAACGGTTCCCTGGTTTGTCGATTCCCATTCCTGGTTGCGGGCGACACCGAGTGCACCCTGATCCGATTCGACAGCGGTACCGCCGTTCATCGAGTGATACCAGACGTCGTCATAGATCTTTCCGCCGAAGCGACCGTCGAACTGGAAGCTAAGGCTCC
The DNA here is from genome assembly GCA_026225275.1 of Puia dinghuensis. Lineage (GTDB taxonomy): Bacteria > Bacteroidota > Bacteroidia > Chitinophagales > Chitinophagaceae > Puia > Puia dinghuensis_B. Next base: position 2,191 of record JAMFSL010000100.1, on the reverse strand, counting down.
AATTCTTATAGGTGAACCGGTTGTTGATACCAGCGGAAAAGTTAGGGTCGAGATAGCCCAGCTTTTTATAATTGGTGATGCCGGAGGGGGCGCTGAGAGGTCCGCCGTTGGCATAAACGATGTTGCCGCTGCCATCTCTGACGAAAGCGGTGCTATAGAAGGCATCGAGGCGATCGCCATCCTTGAAGATATGGGTGCCGTTGCTGCCGCTACCGATTTCGATAGAGGATTGTCCATTCCCGATCTTATGCAGTGTCTCCTTATAGGTAGAATAGTTGATGAGGATATTCCAGGAAAAATCCCGGCTGCGTACAGGTGTCAGGTTCAAAATCGCTTCCCAGCCTTTTTTCAGCGAGGTGACCGCGTTGATCAGCTGCGTCTGATAAGTCGTCGACGACGGGAGAGGCAGTGAGTAGATCAGCGGGCCATTCAAACTTTCATAATAGGTCAGGTTCAATCCTGCCCTGCCTTTGAACATCTGGTATTCGACGCCAGCCTCGTAAGATTTTACGTCAAAGGGTTTCAGGTTGGGATCAGACTTTGTGGCTGAGTAGGACACAGAGGTCTGGTTGTTGTAATAAGTCGTCAGGCTATAAGCGCTCTGATTCTGATAGGTAGGGCCATCATAGGCTGTATACTGTTCAAAACCATAGCCCAGCAGACCGCCGTCGAGCGTATTGCCTGTAATGCCGTTATAAGCCGAGCCTATCTGAGCTTTCGTCAGGCCGCCTTTCACGTCCGCGAAAGAGACCCTGAATTTCAGCATGTCGACCGAGGCGGGCAAATGAACATAATCACCAATCGAGGTGGCCAGGGATACCGATGGGTAGAAGAATGTATTGTTGTTAGAGGGTAGCGTAGAGAGGTTATCCACGCGACCGGTCGTGGATAAATACACGTAATTCTTATAGGAAAGGTCCACCGCATAGTAGCCGCTGTATACCTGCATCCTGGATCCAAAGTTATAGACCAGTGCGGGGTTTTGAGTGTTCGTCAGGCTATATACCCCAGGAATAGCGAGGTCCTTGGTGGTCGCGTAGGTGGACGTATATTGAAAGGACCGTTCGCTGGTTCCGACGTTGGCATTCAGGAAGAAGCCGCCGGCTGTTTTCTTATACGTCAGCAGCAGGTCCGTATTGTTTTCCGTGAGCGTACGCCGGTCTTCACGATAATCGCCGTACCAGCCCGGGTAATACCAGGGGAGGTATTCGTTGAGGACAGTCCCTGCGGGTACTTTTTCCGTCAGCAGCTGGCTCCAGGTCGTGATCTGGCTGCGGAAGGCGAGGCTCAGGTCTTTGCTGAAGTTGTAGGTCAGCCGTGCGTAACCGTAAATATCCGTCTTTGTCTTACCGCGCAGCCACTCATGGGCCATAAAGTAAGGGTTGTTGCTACGACCGTAGTTCTCATTGTACTGGTTCAGGCCGGGAATCCCCTGGGGACCTTTATAATAATTCTTCAGGTCTCTGACATCATAATCGCCGGGGCCATACACGTTGAACATGTAGACATAGCTGTTCGGACCATAGTCGGCATCAGGGATATTCGGCGTATACTGTTCGTTAAGGTTCAGGTTGGCATCCACCTTCAATTTGGGGCTGATAGTATAGTCGGCCGCCAGGTTCAGGTTGTCCATATTGATCTTCGTAGACGGGGCCTGTCCTTTCTGATACATGTGTGAATAAGAGACGCGGATATCGTAATTGCTGCCTGAAGTAGAGAGCGATACGTTATCCGTAGAAAGCAATCCTGGCTGGAGGAAATGGGCGAGGTTATTCGTCCCTTTCGTCAGGTAAGGGGTCTTTCCCCAGGTACCGGTGGTGGCATTGTAAGGGCTGTTGTATTGGGCAACCAACTGGCCGTCTGTACGGGGTCCCCAGATCGCGAGGCGCTGGCCATAGTCATATAACGTTTCACCTGCCTGCAAACCATCTGTGTATTCATATTCGTAACTGGAACCACGGCCGAACTTGTACTGGTCCTTTGGGAGGACCGTGAATCCGTCCTGCACCATGTTGCTGGAATTGAAATTCACTTCCCAGCCTTTTGCGGTGCGGGAACCCATTTTGGTGGTGATGATAATGGCGCCATTCTGGCCACGGAAGCCATAAAGTGCGGCGGCATTCGGTCCTTTCAACACGTTGACCGATTCAATGTCGTCTGCGTTAACGTTCCATGTATCCGAGCTGACAGG
>JAMFSL010000007.1 GCA_026225275.1 Puia dinghuensis | reverse complement strand
GCCTTAGGCTGACCCTGAATGTCTCTATATTGGTTGATATCCACACCGGCCGTCACGCTGAACTGCTCTCCCTGAAGATAGCTCAGCTCCCCATGCAGCTGAACATCACCCATCGAGCTGGCATATCTGATCTGGAAATCCTTGCCTCCGTTGATGCTGTCATTGACGAACAGCGGCATATTATTATACTGGATATAGCCGACCTTGGCCGCATAGGAGAAATGATGGCCGACACTGCCTTTAATCCCGCCATATAATTCCTGTACCTGAGTATTTTCAAGGGTGTCCGGTTGCGCCAGCCAGGGATTGATGGATTGGAACCGCTGATAAGATCCCTTGTCATAATAGCCTATCCAGCCCAGTTGTAAGGTAAAGCGCTGATCGCTTGTAGAAATGTTGGCCACGAAATTGGGCAACAGATGGAAAGCCTTGTTATCCCACGAAGGGATCACCGAAGCCTGCAGGAACAGATTGTTGTTTTTCACCAAAAAACCCGGCGTCACCAGGTAGACACTGTTATTCTGGGCCGACGTACTGATCGGTAGATTATAGTGCGTCAGATCTGCCGTAAAGCCAAGATCAAAAGCGAATTCCTTTCCAATCATCTTCTCCAGCGGCAGATTCAGCACGCTGTTGGTCTCCATTCCCTGGGGGGTATGATTATCGGAGAAGACGGAGACTTTCAAATTCGGATGGTATAGCAGCCCAAATTCGGTGGCGACGGTATTTCGTAAGGAAACAGCGCCTTCAAAAGTCTGGAAAGTCTGCCGCAGCTGATCGGCCGTATATTTTAACGTGTCGGGCTGAAAACCGTACAGATAATATTCGTCGTTTTTAAATCCCACGCTGCCATTCCACTCCAGGTTATTAGCCGTCTTGAAAGTTCCTGCCACCTTGACATCGGTCAGGCTGCTCTTTTGAAAGGGCAGGTCGCCGTGAGAACTCACCTGGTTGGCGAAAATATTGAGGAAAGTAGATTTGCCGTCGCCGAAGCTGAAGCCCAGCCTGGCGTACGGCGCAACAACATTACCCACCCCCAGTTTAATGTAATTATAGTTCTCCCACGGCGTCAGCGTATCCCGCTGCAGGGCCACCGGCTTCATCTCCCCTGGCTGGTAGCTGAGGAACATATACTGCGACGGAATAGCATAGACCAGGTGGGGATGGGCAGTATCCACCGCAGGCGGCGCTGCATTGAAATTGATCTTCACTGCCTCCCGCAACACCGGTTTGAAAGAGGAAGTAATTTCGATCGTCCTGCGTTTGGTCGTGTCCTGTGCCTGTACGTAAGATCCGACACACCACACGCAGAGCATCAGTAATAAAAGTTTCTTATCCATGAAGAGATTTTCCCTGATGAAAATAATTTATTGAGTACTATCCACCTTACTATTCTGTCCCTCCGCAGCCGCCACCTGCGCCAGCTTTTGTTGCGCTTGTAACCGCAGATCCTCGATCTTTGCATTCTGTACAATACTCTGGTAAGTGGCTTTGGCGTTGAAATAATCCTTCTCCCCAAAATAGATATCTCCCAGCAACAGATAAGCCTTCGTCACCCACTCTTCATATGACCCTGATTTATTCACCACCTCGAAAGCTGCCTTCTCCGCATCCTTCAGTTCATTTCCCTTGAAAAGGCATTCGGCAATATTGTACCGGGCTTCTGCGCCATACGCCGACTTCGTCAGCCCCGCCGCGCTGCGGAAATATTGCAAAGCCGTCGTACAATCGCCATTCACCTGGTAGGATTTGGCAATCGCCATCGTGGCCAGCACCTTATCATCCGTACTGACGCCCTTCTGCGCCAGCAGATCCTTCGCATTGGCTACGGCATCGGTCCACTGCTGCAGCTCATATTGACAGCGAAGCAGCCCGCGCATGGCCTCCATCTTGTTTTCTTCAGAAGTGGTAAAGTCTTTTAGTTTACTGAAATACTTCTCCGCATTGGTATAATCCTTCAGGTTAAAGAAGTATAGCCTGGCCGCCTGCAGCAATGATTTCTCGGCAAACTTATTCGGCGCCTTGTCCGCTACCGCCGCATAACCCACCACAGCCTTGGCCCAGTCTTTCCGGGAGAAATAGATCTCGCTCTTATAATAATTGGCCTCCAGGGAATATTTCCCGTCAGGGAATTTGGCAAGATAGGCCTCGAACCGCTGGACGGCGCCGTCGAAATTGCCGTTATTGAACTGCACTTCTGCCTCCTCATAAGCCAGCTGATCTTCCTGGCTGGGCGTTATTTCCACACCCATACCCTTGGCAAAATTCACATATTCGCTGCTCCGGCCCTCTTCCACATAGATCGTCTTCGCATTGTTCAGGGCATCCTGCGCCTCGGGGGAATTGGGGTACTGCCGCAGCAGGGAATCATACTGGTTCAGCGCTTCCGCATTCTTGTTGAGATTGTATAAGGCAATCCCCGACTGAAGATATGCCTTCGGCTTCAGCGCATCGGCCGTGGGCGACCGCAGCACATTCTTAAGGTAAGGTAATGCCTCCTGGTATTGTTCATTCGACAGGTAGGTGCCGGCGGCCTCCATATTGACATCCGCCGACAGGCTCGATGCAGGATACATCCGGCTGATGGAATTCAGCAGTGCGATCTTCTGCTTGCCATTGCTGACCCCTGCGATCATCGCCTTTTGGAAAGTGGCATAATCGGCGGCAGGCCAGGAAAGATCCACCACCTTATTATACATCGTCAATGACGTCTTGTAATCCCGGTTCATATAATAACAATCCGCATCCCGGAGATAAGCATCCTGTTCTAAAGAAGACGACCCGATTTTGGGGGTGTGAGCAACTTGCTCGAAAAATCCCTGCGCCTGCCGATAATTTTCCTTTTTGAGGAAACAATACCCCAGGTTGTAACGGGCATCGGTAGGATTGACCTCACCATTGACAGCCGGATTCTTCAGATATTCCATGAAATAGCGGATAGCGTCATCAATCTTGCCTAACCGGTAGGAGATCTCCGCCTTCCAGAAATTGACGTAAGGCAGTACACTGCCGTTATTCGGATCTTTCAGCGCTTTGTCCAGCAACCCGTCCGCCTCGATCAGCAACCCGTCATTCACCAGCTCCGTCGCGCGGCCATATAGGATGCGTGGGATCAGCCGTTTGGCATTGTCCGAAGGATGGTCCAGGCTGTCCAGCAGCGACAATGCATCTTTGTAATTATTCGTGCCGGCCAGTACGCCGATCAACAGCTCGCGGGCCTCCCGCGCATAATCTGATTGCGGATATTGCTGCAGGAAACCCTGCAGTTCCTTTAGCGCTACATCCTGGTAACCCAGCTCGTAGGACAGCTTGGAATAATTGAATTTGGAAACCTCCTTCTGTTTGGGACTGCTGCTGTTCATCGAACAAAAAAGAAAAGCATTCCGCGCATTCCCCTTCTGCCCCGTCCGCAGATAAGCATCCCCTAGCAAATACATCGAGTTCTGCGCCAGGGAGTCTTCCTTGCCGCCCAACTGCTTGAATCCGTTGATGGCTTTATTCCAGTCTTTAGTCTGGTAATAGCAATAAGACAATTCATATAGGTCTTCCCGACTCACCTTCTTGGACTGGCTGACATACTGTTCCAGGTAAGGCAGCGCATGGGTAAAATCCTGCTTCTCATAATAGCCATGGCCTACCAGTTGCCGCAGTTCAGCATCATAATACTGGTTGCCCTTTTTCAGCCGGGCTTCGGCATAAGAAATGGCCTCATCCTTCTTCCCCTGCGCCAGATAGATATTCGCGACATAATAAGGCACCACCTTCTCGTAGGTGGGATTATCCTGCACTACCTTGAATGCGGTCAGGGCCTCGCCATAATCCTTCCGGTAGAAACAGATAAAGCCATAATAGTAGTTGGCGTCGATATAGTTGGGATCCTTGGGCAATTGCCGGATGGCATTGAAGAGCGTGATCGCCTTATCGAATTGTTTCTGCGTAAAATAGCAATACCCCTGGTGGAACTTCATATCGGCGATCTCCCGGTTGCTCAGGTTGTCGATATCGGCATTCTCATACAGCTTGACTGCCTCCCCGTAATTCTTCTCCCGGAAATAGTATTCCGCCAGGTGGAAGCTTAACATCCCTACCCGGGGTGCATTATTCTCCAGCGTGATATAATCCTCGGCCGCCGCTACTGCCGTCTGATCGTTCTGCTCTAGCGCGCAGACCAGGTAATAGTACTTTACGTCGTCATATTCAACGGAATTATTGCTCCGGTCGGTCTCCCGCAGCGAATACTTCAGGTCCCTGAAAATGGGATATGCCAGGCTATAATATTCATGCTCGAAATATTCTTTTCCCTCCCGGAAATAGGCCTGCGGATCGTCAAAATAATGGGTCTGCTGGGCAAATGACGAAACGCAGCGAAGCATCACGATAAGAGACAATACACTATACTTCACTGGAAAAAATTTGATTTAATTAGGCACACGGCCGGACGCCGTACATCCTCCCCCGCAAGTTTCAACGTGTTAAAGATTCTAATTATTTTACCTATAGCCAAAGATCGTTCCAAACACCTGTGGATAACTGTATAGATTAACATTTTCTTGGCAGGTGGTAGGGCAACTGACCCCAAAACTATTATCTTCGGCTTAAATTCAGTTTATCACATGAAAAAGTTCTTCTCAACAGCTTATTCGGAAGGCGCTTTCAATATCGCCACCCTGGCCCTGCGCCTTACCTTCGGACTGCTCCTCCTGATCGTTCACGGTTTGGGCAAGATCACCCATTTCAGTAATCTCGAATACAACTTCTTTGACCTGTTCCATATCGGTCACCGTATTTCCCTGATCCTTTGCATCTTTGCAGAAGTATTCTGTTCGGTTCTGATCGTGCTGGGGCTGTTCACCCGGTTCGCGGCCCTGGCGCTGGTGATAAATTTCGGGGTAGCCACTTTCATCGCCCTGAAAGGACAGTCATTCGCCGGCCATGAGCCCGCCGCAACTTACCTGGCCGCTTTCTTTTCCATCCTGCTGGTAGGCCCCGGCCGGATCAGCGTTGACTCAGCGATGGGCAAATAAGAGCCCTTTTAAAATAATTACTATGTTCACCAGCGAAACGAAGATCCGCGTCCGCTACGCCGAGACCGACCAGATGAATGTTGTCTATCATGGAAACTATGCCCAGTATTTCGAAGTGGGGCGGGTGGAATCCATCCGCCAGCTGGGGCTCAGCTATAAAGATGTGGAAGCCTCCGGCGTCATCATGCCCGTCATCGAGTGGACAGCAAAATTTATCCGGCCGGCCCATTATGATGACCTCCTGACGATCCGCACCACCGTCAAACAGTGGCCCGTGGACTATCGCGTCGAATTCCAGCAGGAAGTATACAATGAAGAAGGCAAATTGCTCACCGTAGGGAAGGTCTTACTGTATTTTCTGAAAGCCGGCACCATGGAAAAAACGATGATGCCGGAAGAGATGGCCCAAAAGCTGCGGCCATTCTTCGACGCACAACAGGCCTGACCACTATCCATTCCCCGGATCCGATCGCCATCCGGGCCGCCGCCGGCACCCTCATGCCCGGGAATAATCCGGCCGCCAGTTCCTGATAGCCCGCTTGATCTCATCGTTCGTCAACGCTTCGTCAACAGCCCTTTTCGCCAGCCCGGCGAACTCCTCGTCACCTGCAAAGCGCAGTGCGATGATCTGATCGGAAGTCAATTGCGAATCGAGAGGCTTGCCCGTGAGAATGAAATGACGAAGATTCTCTTCCGCTCTGATCGTCCGGTCCTGCACTCGTAGCGGAAAACGCCGGACAAAAACGAATAAGCTCATCAGGATAAAAGCGACCAGCACAAGCAAGGAGGCCGAATAGAGATTTTCTTTGGCGGTAGACAACAAATTGACAACAGATCCTATCGATAAAGCCAGGATCGCTAATAAAGTAAGTCCGTGATACAAAAAGACAAAGCGTTTGTGGTTTTGGTAATGCTGCTTTCTCATATTGGCGTATTTTGGGCCGCTTGAAAGTAATTCTTTTCCTCGCTTCCACCCCTCCATTTAAATAAAATGTCTTCCCCACTCCCCATTCCATACTCACAGCGTATTTATTAAGCCTATTTATCGTTTCGGATTATCTTTACAACATGGAAAAGATAGTTGCCAGTATCATCACCATCGGAGATGAATTGCTGATCGGACAGGTAGTGGATACCAATAGTGCCTGGATGGGACAGGAACTCAATAAAAATGGCATCTGGGTGGGTCGCCGCGTCGCCGTAGGAGATGTTCGCGAAGACATCTGGCAGGCATTGGACCAGGAATTTCAACGTACGCAGATCATTCTCATCACCGGTGGCCTCGGCCCTACGGCCGATGACATTACCAAACCGCTGCTGTGCGACTATTTCGGCGGCAAGCTGGTTGTCGATCCCGGAGCGCTCGACAACGTAAAGAAGATCTTCGCAAGACTGCAACGCCCCATGATCGATCGCAATCTTCAACAGGCTGAAGTGCCGGACGTTTGCACTGTCATTCCCAACCATCGCGGGACCGCTCCCGGTATGTGGTTTGAAAAAGAAGGCCGCATCTTCGTTTCCATGCCGGGCGTGCCGCATGAAATGAAAGGAATGATGACAGACTCAGTCATCCCCGCACTCCGCCAGCGATTCCGGCTGCCCTTCATCGCCCATCGCACTCTACTGACGGCCGGTATCGGCGAATCATTCCTGGCCGAACATATCAAAGACTTTGAAGCTACGCTGCCCGCCTCGATCAAAATGGCTTATCTGCCGAATTACGGCATGGTCCGTCTCCGGCTCACTATTCAGGGCGAAGATCCCGTAGCGATGGAAACACTGCTGCAGGAACGCTTCGATACGCTCAAAGGCCTCGTGGCCGAATGGATGGTCACCGATGAGGACATTTCCCTGCAAGCGGCCATCGGCCGACTGCTGCGGTCACGCGGACAAACCCTGGCCACAGCGGAGAGCTGTACCGGGGGCTATATTGCCCATCTCATCACCTCTATACCCGGATCCAGTCATTATTTTAAAGGCAGCGTAGTGAGCTACGACAATGAAGTCAAGAAGAAAATGCTGCACGTCGCCCCGCAGACCCTCGAACAGCACGGGGCAGTCAGCCAGGCCACGGTAGAAGAGATGGTAAAAGGAGCGCTGGCCCAGCTGGATACCGACTTCGTCATCGCCACGTCAGGTATCATGGGTCCGGATGGCGGCAGCCCGGAAAAACCCGTCGGTACCGTCTGGATAGCCGTGGGCAACCATCAGCAGGTCCAATCCCAGCAATTCAGCTTCCGCTTCGACCGGCTACGGAATATCGAATTGGCGGCGACAAATGCATTGAATCTTCTACGGAAATTTATCCTGTCGGCCAGTTAATCCAAAATAATTACCTTTGATCCTTGTTCTGAGGCCCCCCGGGCCCGCTTTTACATCTAAAATCTAACAATCGTTATGCCGCTTGTCGATCTGGTAATGCCGAAAATGGGTGAAAGTATTATGGAAGCCACGATCCTGAAATGGCTCAAGCAGCCCGGCGATGCCGTCAAACAGGATGAGACGGTTCTGGAGATCGCTACTGATAAGGTAGATACCGAAGTTCCCTCTATTGCGGCTGGCACCCTGGAAGAGATCCTTTTCCAGGTGAATGACGTAGTGCCTGTAGGCGCTATCATTGCCCGCCTTCGCACTGGCACCAACGCCAATCTCACCCCGGGCAATGATAATACCTTAGCCCCGGCAGGTGCCGAAAGCGTCGTCCAAAACAGCCATCCCCAAACATTCAACCAGTCCGAACAACGCCAGCCCGCACAATACCAGTACCCCGCTACCGCATCGGCCCAAAACGGCACCCCACGCCCTGCCACAAACGGCGTCCGTTTCTACTCCCCCCTTGTCCTCAATATTGCCGCCAGTGAAGGCGTCCCGCTCAGCGAGTTGGAATCCATCCCCGGTACCGGCAATGAAGGCAGGGTCACCAAAAAAGATATCCTGCAATATGTAGCGGAAAGAAAGGCCGGCAGCCCTTCTGCCGCAGGCAGCACTGTATTCACGCCCGCATATCATGCCTCCACCCCGGCCACGACTGCCGTGCGCGCCGTCCCAGCCCAACTCACCACTGAGACCCCGTCAGCCGTCACCTACAGTGGCAATGTCGAGATCATAGAAATGGACAGGATGCGCAGGCTGATCGCCGACCACATGGTCCGCAGCAAGCACACCAGTCCCCATGTTACCAGCTTCTCCGAGGCGGATGTTACCCATTTGGTACGCTGGCGTGAAAAAGTGAAAAAAGAATTCGAAAAGAGAGAAAATACCAAGCTCACCTTTACCCCGCTGTTCATCGAGGCGGTTATCCGTTGTATAAAAAAATATCCGCTGATCAACAGTTCCCTCGACGGTGACAAGATCATCATCAAAAAGGATATCAATATCGGCATGGCTACGGCATTACCCAGCGGCAACCTCATCGTTCCGGTGATCCGCAATGCCGACCAGATGAACCTTACAGGCCTGGCCCGGCAGGTCAACGGACTCGCTGACAACGCGCGCAATGGCAAATTGCGGCCTGATGACACCCAGGGCGGTACTTTCACACTCACCAATGTAGGCACTTTCGGCAGCCTGATGGGCACCCCCATCATCAACCAGCCGCAGGTGGCGATCCTGGCCGTAGGCGCTATCAAGAAAAGGCCCGTCGTACTCGAAACCCCGGAAGGAGATGCTATCGTCATCCGTCACATGATGTACCTCTCCCTCTCTTACGATCACCGCATCATCGATGGCAGCCTGGGAGCTACCTTCCTTTCCGCCGTCGCCCGGGAATTGGAACAATTTCCCATGGACAGAGAATTTTAACCCACTTGCATTTGTAAAAGGATTTTCGTAAATTCAGGTATGAAGACGCTATCCGAAACCTGGTTCGCCGATGGTTATATCGATTTCGAGCTGAAGAAATATACGCTTCTCGCCTATTTGCAAGAGATTCATCGTTACTTTAACGAGAATAAGCTCTACCCCCAACTGGCAGAAATTATCTTCCATTACAACACTCTCGCCGCCTTCCGGGAAAATAAAAAATATTTACAGGAACAGTTCCCTAAAAAACTCACGGGAATGCAATTGGAAAAACTGCAGGTCCTCTTCGAACAAATGGTTGAAGACGATGAACTGATGCAGGAACTCGAAGAGATCATCAACTATGCGACGCAGGAGATCCGGAATACCATCAGTAACGGAACGGAGATCTACGAATTCGTCGAAGACAAGCTGGTGATCTTCCCCGTCGGCCTCGTACCTCTCGATAGCCAAGAAGGCTACTTCTTCCTCAGTGAAGGCGCCCGCTCCGATACCCGCGTCTACCAATACCGGCTGAGTTTTTTTGAAAAGCACGATGAGAAATACCGCAGCATCCGGACGGAATATATTGACAGCTGGAGCAGGAACCTCGTCAATACATACGAAAACATCAAGGCCGAGCTCATCCGGCTGAAGACCGGCATGCCCAACCCCGCCGTCTATTCGATCGAAACAGAATT
>JAMFSL010000099.1 GCA_026225275.1 Puia dinghuensis | reverse complement strand
GTCGGTCAATGCTGTGCCCCATTCCCGGGAATCTTACTTACATCAATAGCTGCCGGCTCGATATGGTCCGGAACAAAACTATCATCCACCAACTCCGACATGGGGATATGTTTTGTCAGCATCCCCAGCCGGATCCCTAAGTCTTGTATCTGCTGCAGATCCTGGAATGAGGGAGCAAGGTCAACATATTTCACGCGATGCGGCTCGGACGTCAGCACATAGTTGAGCAGTTTTTCATTCTGCCGGAAATAGGGTGCGGCGATCTTCGCCGCTTCAGCGCGATGTGTCTCCGCCCAGGCGCCCGACTGAGCAATGCCGCGAACCAGGTCTCTTACCACCTCCGGGTGGGAACGGATCAGGTCTTCATGGACCACCAGCGCGCAGGAGATGAAATTCGGCCAGATATCCCTAGCGTAGTACAGAACACGTCCATAGCCGTCCATTTCCGCCTTCGCACAAAAGGGTTCGCCAACAAAATAGCTGTCGATAGCGCCGGAGGCCAGGGAAGTAGGCATATCGGGCGGCGGCAGTATCACAAATTTTATATCATCAGGCTTGAGCCCATAATCCGCCATCAGCTTGGACATGACGAAGTGCTGGTTGCTGTACATGCTGGGGATCGCCATCTTCTTCCCCTTGAGATCCGCAAGGCTGCGGATATTGCTGTTCTTTCCCACAATGATCTCCGAACCATCCCGGTGGCCGAGATAACAGATCTTGATGGGCACCCCCTGCTCCCGCAGCTTCATCGCCAGGGGCACGATCATAAATGTAGCCTGGATCTGCTTGGCTTCGAAAGCGCTCGCCACAGTAGGGAAATCCGTGAACAACCGCGAATTGAAATTCGTCCCGGATGTCGTCGTCTTCGAGGCATAGTCGGTCACCGGACAGGTCAGATGACAGGTCACAGGAAGAAAACCAACGGTCAGCTCCCGATGCGCCTGGTCATTCGGCCCTTCATGGATATAACCCGCCTTGTTTCCGGGCAGCATCGCCGTCCAGGGATGATAGCGCAATAACCCCAGCGCGACAATGGGCAACGCCAGACAGGAGATAAAAGCAGCTTTAGTAAATCGCATATCGTTAAAAATTTAATTATCGGTGTATCTGCAACCCCAACTCTTCCAGGATCGCCTTGAAGGCCTCCACCACAGCATCGTCCGTAGGATTTCTGGGCCGGGGTGAGTCGATGGACAACTCCTTGCTGATCCGCGCCGGTCGCGGAGATAAGACTAATACCCTATCGGCCAGCTGCACGGCTTCTTCTATATCGTGCGTGACGAATACCACCGTCCGGGGCCGCTTTTCCAGCAAGAACGCCAACTCCTGCCGCATTCTCAACCGGGTCTGATAGTCGAGCGCGGAAAAGGGTTCGTCCATCAGCAGGATATCCGAGTCCCCGGCAATCACCCTCGCCAACTCCACCCGCTGACGCATCCCTCCGGACAATTGATGCGGATAATGGTCCTGGAAAGACTGCAGATTGATCAAGTCCAGGAGCTCCTGTAGTTCCTGTTCACGCCGCTTCTTGTCTTTCATCGCCCTTAACCCCATGCCGATATTTTCCCTGACGGTAAGCCAGGGAAACAATCCATCCTGCTGATAGACGGTCCGGACCAGGCCTTCCGTTTGAACGGTACCGGAACTCGGCGTGAGAAAGCCGGAAAGAATATTCAGCAGGGTCGTCTTCCCACACCCCGAAGGACCTACCAGCACGACGAGCTCGCCCGGGCGAACGGTAAGGCTCAACTCTTGCAGAACGGCTACCTCATTGTATCCATGCGCCACCCGCTCTAACCGCAGCTGGCCGGTAGTTTGATTATCTTTCATAGCCCCAACGAACATTTGATAATTTTGTAAATTGATAAAGGATACGATCGATACCCATTCCCAACAAACCAATGACGATCATATAACAGATGGCGGAATCGAGTCGCAGCCCGTTACGCGCTTCCCAGATGCCATAACCCAGCCCGTCCTGACAGCCGACCATTTCAGCCGCGACGATCACTACCCAGGCTATGCCATAGGTCACGCGGAGAGCGGTGATGAGTTGCGGCAGCACGGCAGGAAAAGTCACTTGCGTCAGCAGCTCCCAGCCGGTATATTTATAGTCATGGGCTACGCGAAAATAGATACTGGGAATGGTGGACACCGCGGACATCACGGTCAGTATCAGCGGGAAAAATGTCGCCATGAAGATCAGGAAAATGGCCGGTTTATCACCGATGTGGAACCAGAGGATGGCAAAAGGTATCCAGGCCAGTGGCGAGAGAAAACGAAAGAAATTCAACATCGGTAAGAATGCGCGCCGGACCGCGGCGTGCTGCCCAAGCCAGAGACCCATCGGGATCGCGAGGAAAGCCGCCAGATAATAACCGACGAATACCCGCCAGAGCGAGGCAATGACATCATTCAGTAGCCGCCCGGCGGTCAGTTCTTCCTTAAAACTCAGAAATACCTGCCCCGGTGAAGGCAGTGCGTATGCCGGGAAAAACCCCGTTTTGCAGGTGAGCCACCAGATAAAAACCAAAGCAACCAGTACAAGTAAGGCAGGGTGGACCTTTTTCATGAAAAGAAAATTTATTTCCCCCGGTTTAAGCAAAAGCAAAAAGCAGATAGCAAAATACTAACTTTTTGCCATCTGTACAGCGTTTTTATTATACTTCAGATCCAGGAACCTCGCAGCCGGCCCGACAAGGAACAGTGCAAAGAAAGGTGCATAGATAAAATGATCGAGCCGTAAAACAAACTCCATCAACGCTATCAGGATCGCAACAATAATTCTTCCCCTTTTTGTAGAGACAGCGGTTGCCGGATCAGTGATCATAAAGAAGATAAACAACTGGTACATGGGCCCGGTTAACGGCGCCAGTTCCGCCACATAAGCATCCCCGGTGATAAGACTGCGTATATATGCCAATATCACAAAGCTTATTACGTACGATAAGGTGACATGAAGCCGCTTGACCCTTGTCACAGTCAATAAACCGAGTACCCAGATGACAGCCATCGCAGCCAGATTGCTTCCCCATTGCATGCTCAGACCCGCGACATCCGCACTATTTAAAAAAAGCATCCAGGAAACGCCAAAATTCGTAGGGTTCCACAAATGTCTGCCCTTATAGCGCAGAACGTATTTCGACAAGATAGAAAGCAGCGCCGTGACAATATATGGCCAGACAAAATACGATCTGATCAATATGCCTGCACTGATGCCCGAGATATAAGCACTGGTGGGATTCTTCCATACACCCAATACCAGTTTCCCCAACACTAATTCAGCGACGACGGCAGTGACTATCG
>JAMFSL010000098.1 GCA_026225275.1 Puia dinghuensis | reverse complement strand
TCGGCCCGTACTTTGGATTTTGCAGTCACATCCTCGAACCGGAAGTGACCTTTATTGAGATAGATCTTCGGCTGCTCCATATTGGACGTAAAGACCAGGTCCGGCAGACCGTCATTGTTGAGGTCGCCGGCCGCTACTCCGCCGCCGTTATAAAAATATTCGTAAGCAAGGACATTGTGATCGGGTGATTCGACGATGTTATTCTGAAAGTGTATGCCCGAACTGTCGGGTGGCACGAGGGTAAATAAAGGCTGGTTCTTCCCCCGAAGGGGAAGAACCAGCAAGAACAGGCAAACAAATTTCATGAATCCAAGTTACAATTATTTATCCCACCAGATATGGGTCGTGAACAAGTCGGGACCCTGGTCGGTGATCGCCGCCTGATACCCGGCAGGGTCCAGCACCGATTCTTCCTGCGGATAGACTAATCTGCGCGGGATCTCACTATTGCTCGCATTGCCCGGATAATTCACGGGAGTCAACGCAGGGAGGTTCGTCCGGCGCCAATCCGCCCATTCCTCGATGAAATTAATGGTCACTGCCGTCAGCACATACATTTCCGCTTGTATGGCAGGCAGATCGGCCGCCAGGCCAGTACCCGGGAAGGGATTTGCCAACTCGTAATTGGTGACGGCAGCGGCGCTGATAGTAAAGGGTGAACCATTCGCAGAATTATTATAAGACAAGATCGTTTGCAGAGAAGCCGCCTGGCCCTTCTGGAATTCAGTAGCCGCAGAGCCGCTGGCCCATCCTCTGTCGATGGCTTCGGCCAGCAGGAATTCCGATTCGGCATAGGACAGGAGTATCTGTGGGCTATTGTCCTGGTAAATATAGGGGGTGGGAACCGAGAAACAACATCCTTTGGAGCTCAGAAATCCGGTAGCGGTCTGGAGCGCCGCGCCTTCCGTCAGGCCATTGGGCAATCCATTCTGATGGGCAGCCACCGTGTCACCCAGCACGACGCCCGTCGCGGAGAAAACCACCGGACCGCTACCAGGTATGGTAGCGATCATTCCCAGTCTCGGGTCTTGACGAGCCTTCATCATATTGATCAGGGTCGCTCCCCACTGGATATCGCCGACGCCGCCAGTCAGTGAATATCCAACTTCACCGCGATGGGCAGAATTGGAAGCCCCCAGGTCGTAAGAATTCGGATTGCAGCTCGTAGAGGGACCGCCGCTCCAGTTGAACTGAAAGTTTTCCGCATTGCTCGCCATCAACCCGCCGGCAATCGCCTTGGTTGCCCAGGTCTGCGCATCGGTAGGATCTGCATTGACGATGCGCAGGGCCAGCCGCAGCATCAGGGAATTGGCAAAATGCTGCCAGTAAGTGATGTTGCCGCTGTAGGCAAAATCCGCCGCTCCCGGATTGGATGCAGAAGTACTTAAGGAGGCTCCGGCTATGGAAAGCTGGTTCATCATATCGAGGTAGATGGCCTGTTGCTTATCATAGGTTGGCGTAGTGTTCTGGGTGATGTAGCCATCCCCCGCATTGAAGTAAGGCACATCCCCGTAAATGTCCGTAATCTGCTGAAACAGATAGACCCGCAGGATTTCCGTCATGGCTATCAAATTCACGTTGGAAGCCGAATCCTGTTTCGCGGAAGCCAACAGTTGCGTCATCGTCTTGAGGGCGTTGAGATATTGACCTTCTCCGCTGCTGCTGAAACCGAACCAGGCGCCGGACGGCTCGTCGGCATAAATATACTTATCGCCAACATACTGATTGGTATTGGTGGAGGCCATTTGCTGTGTCATCGTGGCACAATAAAAAAGATTGGTCCTCCATTGGGTATACCCCGGATCGTTTTGTGATCCGCCCATCTCAAGCTGTGCTGAGGAGAAAAGGTAGACCAGTGGCACCGTGGTCGGTTGACTGGGATTTTGATTGAGGGTGGCGAAATTTTTTGTACAGGATGCCAGCACGAAAACAAGTCCCGGAATGATTAATAATTTACGCATCATATTATTTGGGTTAAGCATGTTAGACGTTAAAATTTAGCATTGATGTTCAGCCCGAATGTCCTCGTAATGGGGAAGCCAGCGAATTCCAGGCCCTGTGCATTACCATTATTGTAGGTCGATTCCGGATCGATATTGGGGGTATGCTTCACGATCGTCCACAGGTTACGCCCGACCAGTGAAACGGTGAGCACCTTTAACGGATTTTTTGGCCCCCATCCCTTCATGGGGATCGAATAGTCCAGCGTAGCCGAACGGAGCTTGATAAAATCGGAAGAATAGATAAAAGGTTCGCCGAAACCATACAGATCCTGGTAATACGTGGTGGCATTGACGTTGACCGCATTCGCTGTCTTCCCATCCGGGCCTACGCCTACACCGACGACACCGGACTCTCTGCCCGGCAAGGTCCCCTTGGACAATCCGTAACGATATGCCAGGGCATTGGTGCCGGAATAAATCACCCCGCCGAACTTGGCATCCACGAGGATATCCAGTGTCAACCGCTTGTACCGGAAGGCGTTGGTAAGCCCCGTTACAACGGGCGAGATACCCGTTCCCTGGTCCTTATATCCGGCGGCAATCATGGGCAGTCCCTGGCTGTTGTACTCAATCTGGCCGGCAGAATTCCGTTGATAGGCGATCGTCTGGACCTCGGAGGCCGGCTTGCCGATCTCATCCACCACATTCACCGTTTGGGTGCGCGCGTTATCCAGCGTTATCTGTTTCAGGGTTCCGTACAACTGGGCGATATTGCTCTTATTATAGGAGAAGTTAATCGCGGGTTCCCAGGTAAAGGATTTGTTTTCGATGACCCGGTAGCTGATCGATGCTTCTATCCCTTTATTAGTGGCCTTACCGATATTGAACACGGCGCTTTGATAACCGCTGACAGGTGCGACCGTCGCGGAAATAATATCCTTGGAAATATTGTGGTTGTAATAGGTCAGTTCAAAACCCATCCTGTTGTTGACCATGCGGGTCTCGATACCTATTTCATCGCTCAGCGAGGAATACGGCAGCAGGCCACTATTGGGGATCTGTGAGCCGTTGACCTGGGCCAGCGGAGCGCCGTTGTTGGCGCCTGTCAGGCTGTAATTAAGCGATAACTGGTAAGGAGAAGGCTCGCCACCCACTTCTGCCCAGGAAGCTCTTACCTTGGCATAATTGATGAAGGCGGGCATCCGGAGGGCTTCCGATACAACCCAGCTCAGGCCGATGGACGGATAGAAAATATGGTTGTTGAGCTTGCCAACCGAACCCGTCGCAGGTGTCAGTGCCGAGAACCAGTCGTTACGGCCGGTCAGATTCAGGAACAGGTAATTTTTGTAGGACAGGTCGGCGGAAGCAAATACCGAATTGACCCTGTCTTCCAGGTCAGGATGACTGACCGTGAGGTTGGCAGGCGTGATATTGGCGACATTGTAGAAGAAGGGAATATTAAAAGGGTTGGTTCCGTCATTGCTCAGATCGCCTATCTGTGAAATACTCTCTTTGTTGCCGCCTACAAAGCCGGTCAAAGCGAACTTGTCGCCAAATTTTTTATCGATGCCGAGGAAAAGGCCGTTATTTGTTTGGGTATAAGAAACCAGGTCATGCACATACCCGCCGCCAGGCTGGAAGGCGGCGCCAGTGGGGATGATGCTGGTGATCGAGTAATTATACCGGTCGAAACCGAACTGCCCTTTGACGTATAACCAGTCCGTGATATTGAACCTGGGAGTGAAAGAGGTGATCAGACGCTGCTTGTTATCGTCCTCCTTGAACTTCTGAGTCGCAAAATAAGGATTGGTGACATACACGTTCCCGGAAAACGGTATTTCATACCCTTGTGCATTGATTTGATTGGCCTTCATGGTAGATACCGCCAAAGAGGTAGGCATGGTATACAGCGTGTAATCAGCATTGCCCGGCGAGTCGGATAGGATCGGCCGGTCGTGGGTCTTCTCGGCGATATATTTCGCGTTCATCTCGAGGATCAGCCGCTTGGTCACTTCCGAATTGATACTGGCCGCGAAATTATCTCTGACGAGGTAATTCCATGGCATGATGCCATGATAATTCAGATTGCTGCCGGAGAGCCTCCAGACTGTCTTTTCGTTGCCTCCGGAAATCGCCGCCGTACTGGTCATAGCCGTGCCGGTATTGTAAAAATCGCTGAGGTTATTCTTTACGGCAGAATAAGGCCGCGAAACCCCGTCATATTGAATGACCGGGTGGCCATCCAGCAGAGAGCCGTAGCTGTCGGTCTGAGAGGTGGGATTCGACGTCGTCGGAGCGACACCCAGGTCGCCGATACCGTATTGGTATTGGTAATCTTTGAATTTCTTATATTCCAGGCTCTCCAGTACTCCGTTGCCGCTGAACTCGATGGAGGCTACTCCCTTCTTGCCACTCTTCGTAGTGACCAGGATAGCTCCATTAGAAGCACGAGAGCCATACAGGGCCGCAGCAGTACCGCCCTTCAGCACGCTGATGGTCTCTATCTCGTCAGGGTTGAGGCTTGAAATCCCATCCCCCTGGTCGGTGCCTGCCCACATCCCGACGGAACTCACCGCATTATTATTCGAGCCAGTGGCAAAATTCATTTGGGTATTGTCTATAGGGATACCATCTACTACGAGCAGCGGCTGGTTGTTCCCGCTGATGGACCCATTGCCACGCAATGTAATACGGGCGGACCCCGATGCACCGGTTGCCGTGCTGGTAATATTTAACCCGGCTACCTTCCCTTCCAGGGAATTGGCAACGTTCACCGATCTGGATTCCGTCAGATCTGAGCCCTTCACTTCCGTGACCGAATAGCTCAGCGCCTTTTTCTCCTTTTTAATACCAAGAGCGGTAACGATGATCTCATCCAACTGGCGGGCCTGGCGGGACATCGCGATGCTCAACATCGACCCGTCTGCTTTGACCTCGATATCCGCATACCCCACATGGCTGATGACGAGCGTCGCCCCCTGTGAAGCCTTGACTGTGAACATACCATTGGTGTTGGTTGTCACAGCAGTCCTGCTGCCCTTCACCGAAACCACAGCCCCCTGCAACGGCGCGCCGGCGTCATCCTTGACCTGTCCGGTGACCGTCTCATTCTGGGCATAGGCAGTGGCAGAAAACAAAAGACAGCAACTGAATAGCAGTCTGACAAACAAAAGTTTTCTTCTCATAAGCTTAAGCAATTTTAAAAGACCATCGATTATTAAATAGAATCATTACTAAAAGGTTTTAGCCAATTTCCGGGGAAACTGAGCCTCTACCGAAATAAATGAAAATGGAATAAGTGGGAAAAAGGCCTTAATGGCCAGGATCGGGAAGAAAGTGCACCTTCGCGCAGATCCGATGAGTTTTGGAGCAACATACACAAGCAATGTTTTGAATGAATAATGGGCGTTCTATTTGGCAGCTTAAATGTCTAAACTTAACATGACTTTACATAGTACTATTTTATCAATTCCTTG
>JAMFSL010000097.1 GCA_026225275.1 Puia dinghuensis | reverse complement strand
TTGATGACAACTTTGTTGGATGTAGCACAGCCCGGTTATGGCGCAATTGGTGCAGGTCTCGCGGCCATCGGTGCCGGTATCGGTATCGGCCAGGTCGGTAAAGGCGCTGTAGAGGGTATCGCCCGCCAGCCCGAAGCTGCAAATGACATTCGTGCCAACATGATCCTGGCCGCAGCACTGGTGGAAGGCGTTGCCCTTCTGGCTGCTGTAGCAGGTCTGCTCGTCGCAGTAAAATAGCCGCATCGGCTTAATGCCGGACGGATAGCGACGCACGTAAAAAAACATACTGCATCCAACGCACAGGGCCGAAGATGCAGTATCCTTCGAAATCAAGTTTTTAAAATAGTTTGTATGGATTTGTTAACGCCGGACTTAGGCTTATTTCTTTGGAACCTTTTGGCTTTTCTTATCCTCTTCTTCATCCTGAAGAAGACGGCCTGGAAACCTGTACTCAAATCACTGAAGGAAAGGGAACAGGGCATTGCCGATTCGCTGGCCACCGCCGAAAGAGTAAAGGCTGAGATGGTTCAGCTCAAGGGAGAAAATGAAGCCCTCCTCGCCAAAGCCCGCGAAGAAAGAGCCCTGCTCCTCAAGGAAGCCCGCGATACCCGCGACAAGATCGTCAACGAAGCGAAGGAACAGGCGAAGGTAGAAGCCGGCAAGATCATCATCGACGCCCAGGCCGCTATTGAACAGCAGAAAATGGCCGCCCTTACCGAAGTCAAGAATCAGGTGGGCAACCTGGTAGTGGAAATAGCGGAAAAGATCCTGCGCCGGGAACTGGCTGACAAGGGCCAACAGGAAAACTACATCCGTCAACTGACTAACGAATCGAAACTGAACTAAATAATCTATGACACCGAACCCCCGTTTAGCAGCCCGGTACGCCAAGTCTATCCTCGACCTCGCCGTTGAAAGAGGCCAGCTTGATGCTGTGTATAACGATATGCTGTTTTTAAGGGATGTTTGCCGCGTCAGCCCCGAACTCGCCGGCGTCTTACGGAGTCCTATTATCAAAACCGACAAGAAACAAAAGATCCTGGATGCCGTGACGGCCGGGAAGGTCTCCGACCTGACGGCGGCTTTTAATCATTTGCTGATGAGCAAGGGTCGCGAGGCCTGGCTGCCCGAGATCGCGATCGCTTTTATCGATCAATACAAACAGCACCTGGGCATTCAGACGGTCAAACTGACCACTGCCGTACCCATCAGCGATGCGTTGAAGCAATCCATACTGGACAAGCTGAAGACTGAACGTAATGCACAACAGATCGAGCTGAACACCGAAGTGAAGGAAGAACTGATCGGCGGTTTTGTACTGGAGATCGGCGATCAGCTGATTGATACCAGTGTCGCTTTCGATCTCCATAAAATCAAACAACAATTCGAGAACAACGATTTTATCTATAAGATTAGGTAATTAACTTTCAAACTGAATACAACTATGGCAGACATCAAACCGGATGAAATTTCAGCGATATTGCGGCAGCAATTGAGCAATACTAACGTTGCTACCGAGCTGGAAGAAGTCGGCACCGTGCTGCAGGTCGGTGACGGTATCGCCCGTGTATACGGATTGCGCAGTGTCGGCAGCGGTGAACTGGTCGAATTTGAAAATGGCGTCAGAGCTATCGCGCTCAACCTGGAAGAAGACAATGTAGGGGTGGTACTGATGGGCGAGACCGGCAATATCGAAGAAGGTTCTATCGTTCGGCGCACCGGTAAAATCGCGTCGATCAATGTCGGCGAAGGCATGCTGGGCCGCGTGGTCAATACCCTTGGCGAACCCATCGACGGCAAAGGCCCCATCACCGGCGAGAGATACGAAATGCCCCTGGAACGTAAGGCCCCCGGTGTCATTTTCCGCGAACCGGTAAAAGAACCCCTCCAGACAGGCATCAAGGCCATCGATGCCATGATCCCCATCGGCCGCGGCCAGCGTGAGCTGATCATTGGCGACCGCCAGACCGGCAAGACCGCCATCGCCGTCGACACGATCATCAACCAGAAAGAATTCTTCAAGGCAGGCAAGCCCGTATACTGTATTTATGTCGCCATCGGCCAAAAGGCATCGACGGTGGCTGGGGTCATGAAGACCCTCGCGGACAACGGCGCCCTGGAATATACGGTGATCGTAGCAGCTACTGCTGCCGATCCGGCTCCGATCCAATTCTACGCTCCCTTCGCCGGAGCAGCTATCGGTGAGTTCTTCCGTGACTCCGGACGGCCCGCACTGATCATCTTCGATGATCTGTCCAAACAGGCTGTCGCCTATCGGGAAGTATCCTTGCTGTTGCGCCGCCCTCCGGGCCGCGAAGCATATCCCGGCGACGTATTCTATCTCCACAGCCGTCTGCTCGAACGTGCAGCCAAGATCATCGCCGATGACGGGGTGGCCAAAAACATGAACGATCTCCCGGATTCCATTCGTCACCTCGTCAAGGGCGGCGGATCACTGACCGCCCTACCCATTATCGAGACGCAGGCGGGCGACGTTTCCGCTTATATTCCAACCAACGTGATCTCCATTACCGATGGCCAGATCTTCCTGGAAGGTAACCTCTTCAACGCCGGTATCCGCCCTGCTATCAACGTAGGGATCTCCGTTAGCCGTGTCGGTGGGAATGCCCAGATCAAGTCGATGAAAAAAGTGGCCGGTACGCTGAAGCTCGACCAGGCCCTCTATCGCGAAATGGAAGCCTTTTCCAAATTCGGCGGAGACCTCGATGCCGCGACCAGGCTGGTCATCGACAAGGGAGCCCGTAATGTGGAAATCCTTAAGCAACCACAGTATTCTCCCGTGCCTGTGGAAAAACAGGTAGCGATCATCTACCTGGGTACCCAGGGTTTGCTCAGACAGGTAGCCGTTAGTAAGGTAATACAGTTTGAAGACCACTTCATGCTGGAAATGGAGAACAAACTACCCGACGTATTGGCGGAGTTCAAGAAAGGCAACCTTCCCGATGACGGCGTGAAGAAGATGGTGGATCTGGCCAATGGGATCATACCGCAGTACAAATAGTTTTATCGTCATATGCTGACAAAAGACCCGGCCCCCAAGGCCGGGCCCCCGGCAAAGGAACTTTGCCGGACATAATGGAAAAAGAGGCCGCCTACTTTTCGAATGAGGCGGCCTCTTTTTATTTGATGTAGATCAAGAGTCTAAAAAAATTAAGTATAAACGCTTGCACATTCAAAAACTTTTGGCAATCTTTACACTGTCAGCACGACATCCCCTCCAAGCTCCCGAAAAACTCCCTTCATTTTTATTTCCAATCCTCTTTCTACAGTTTTATCCGTACAGACAATCTGATACGCCAATCCGTTTATAGACCCTTAACAACAGTATGAAACAATTATATCCGTCCCCATCATTAACTCCTCTTTCGCGGTTTACTCCGTATTTGTCTGATTATCATTGTATTTTATTGTTAATATCGATCAATTCGAAGGACCTTTCCTTCCATATTATATAGTAAGATTTTAGTTTTAAAGGGTACGATCAACAACCGCCGGGCTTTTCTAAGCCTGGCTTTTTTTTGGCCCAATCATTTGGTTTATAAAATAAACTAGTTTACATTAGCAATAAATTTACGAGAAATGAAAATCACAGCCTTACTGATCGCCTTTATCCTCGCCGCCGGATGGCTCCCTGCCCAAACAGTGGTTTCCGGCGTCGTCAGGGACAGTAAAGGCCATCCCATCCGGGGCGTCAGCCTTACTGTCAAGGACTCTTATGACGGCGCTACCTCCGATTCTCTCGGCCATTTCAGCTTCCAATCCACCGAAAAAGGCAACCATATTCTTGCTGTCACGAATATCGGCTATAACCCCCTGGAACAATCCATCACCTTGAACGGCTCACCCCTGGATCTGCGCCTCGTTATGAAAGAACAGCTCAGCGAGCTAAAGGCCGTTACGATCACCGCAGGCTCTTTTACCGCCGGTGACGCTAAGCGAGGCGCCGTCCTCAGCTCACTGGATGTCGCCACCACCGCAGGCTCGAATGCAGATATCACGGCTGCCCTGAAAACACTGCCCGGCGCTCAGCAAATCGGTGAACAAGAGGGGCTTTTTGTACGCGGCGGCGCCGGCTATGAAGCCAAACAGTACATCGACGGCACCCTGGTCAATAACCCTTATTACTCCAGCGTCCCCGATATCGCCCAAAGGGGCCGCTTTTCCCCTTTTCTTTTCAAAGGGACGGTCTTCAGCACCGGCGGTTATTCGGCCCTTTACGGTCAGGCATTGTCTTCGGTCGTTCTGCTCGAATCGATAGATCTTCCGGAAAAATCGGAAATCGACGCCAGCATCTCGCCGATCCTGGCAGGTGTCGGAACCCAGCAGCTGTCAAAAGACAAACAATCTTCATGGGGCATTAGTTACAACTATACCAACGTCGACCTCTATTTCCATGCGGTCAAACAGGTACCCGACTATTTTGAAATCCCTCAATTCCATAATGCAGATGCGAATTTTCGCATAAAGACCAAGAGCGGCGGCATGATCAAATATTATACGACCTTCTCCTATAACAACCTCGGCCTGCGTCGCCAGGACTGGGACAGCCTGAATACCAACGATGCCTTCGCTATTACCAATCACAACTGGTACAACAACCTCAGCTACCGCGAATACCTCAACAATGGCTGGAAAATGGATCTGGGGACCAGCTACAGCACCAACCTGGACAATATCTCGCAACAGGTACAGAACTTACAAAATCAGCCGGTCAACTACCCCGACTCGGTCTTCTGGATGAACTATAAGAATTTTGGCGTTGACCAACACCAAAACCTTGCCCAGGTAAAGGCCGTTTTCGATAAGAAATTAGGCACACTCAGCGCCATCCGGTTCGGCACGGAATATTGGTATGCCTATAACGACCAGAAATACCACACCGTAGAAGACAATATCGATACCCTTTACAAATTTCATGACAACTTCAATGCCGCCTTTGCCGAATCGGATATCTTCCTGACCAACGAATTGGCGGCCAAGGTGGGTGTACGTTATGAACACTCATCGATCCTCAACAAGTCCGACATTGCCCCACGAATCTCCCTGGCTTACCGCACCGGACCGGATGCCCAGGTATCCCTGGCCTATGGCACCTTCTATCAGAAACCGGAAAATAGCCAGCTCTTCTTTACGCCCGATCTCAAATTTACAAAAGCAACGCACTACATCATCAACTACCAGAAGATGACGAAAGATAGGATCTTTCGCATCGAAGCGTATTACAAACAATACCAGGACCTCGTCAAAACCGTTCCTGTCAATTATTTCTTTTCTACCTACAACAACAGTGGCACGGGTTATGCGAAAGGGCTCGAATTATTCTGGCGCGATAAGAAGTCCATCAAGGATTTCGACTACTGGATCAGCTATTCCTACCTGGATACCAAGCGTAATTACCTCAACTATACTGCACAGTTGATGCCTACCTTTGCCGCCACGCATACGGCATCCATTGTGTTAAAGCGATTTTTCACCCCGCAAAAATTCGGTGTCAATCTGACCTATAGCTTCGCCACCGGCCGGCCCTATTATAACTTTATCCTGGACAGTGCCAATAAATACAATCTCGCGGAAAGCGGCAAGACCAAAGATTTTAATAGCCTCAACTTTAGCGCGGAATATGTCCCCAGCGTCGGCAACGCCAAGGCAAAGACTTTCGTCGTGTGGTTTGCCAGCGTCAGTAATTTGCTGGGCTATAATCAGGTATATGGCTATAATTTTTCATATAGCGGTCGCTACAAACAGGCTATCACCCCACCGGCTACGCGATTCTATTTCGTCGGTTGCTTTATTAGCTGGGGTGTCGACCGCTCTCAGGATGCCATTAATAACAATCTATAAATACATAAAAATTACAACTATGCAAAAGACACTCCTTTTCTTCGCCTTAATCATCGGGCTTGCCGCACAAGCCCAATCCGATAAGTACACGGCGGCCATGCAGAAGAATATCGTCTTGTTGGATTCCGCCAGGACTGTCGACCAGTTGCAAAGCCTTGCCGGAACTTTCGACCGCATCGGCGATGCCGAAAAAACACAATGGCTGCCTTACTACTATGCAGCGCTGGCCCAGACCTTCATCGGCTGGCGGCCTGAGATCAAGGACAAGGATGCCAATGCTCAAAAGATCAATGCTTACCTTACGAAGGCTGAGGCCATTGAAAAGAATGCCGAAACCTACGCCGTGGAGAATATGGCCGCTACCCAGCAGATGCTGGTCGACCCTCAGTCACGTTGGGCCACTAACGGTAAAGATGCCTCGGACGCCTTGCAGAAAGGCCTGTCCGCCGATCCCAATAACCCCCGGCTATACTATCTCCAAGGCATGAGCCTGTTCAATACTCCTCCCCAGTTCGGCGGCGGCAAGGACAAGGCCAAACCCGTCTTCGAAAAATCAGTCGCTCTTTTCAAATCCGCTCAGCCTAAACCTTTATACCCCGATTGGGGTCAAAAACAGGCGGAAGCGATGCTGGCGCAGTGTCAATAACCCTTACCTTCAACCATAATCTTGCATCATGGAGAATAACCTCGACCCGGATTCCCCTCTTACCGGTGAACAAAGCCTGCAATTGATCACCACGATGATCAATAAAGCGAAGAACGACTTCTTCGACACCGGCCTCAGCGCGTTGCTTTGGGGTAGCGTCAATAGTTTCTGCGCGCTGGTTACCTTTGTCAATTATTGGCTGAAATGGAGGGTACTGGATTATGTCTGGTTCCTTACTGTCGCAGCGGTTGTACCGCAGATTGTCATCGGTATCCGAGAAGGAAGGGAAAGACGCTACAAAAGCCATGAAGCGGACCTGATGAACGGTATCTGGATCACTTTTGCCATTTCGATCTTTCTTTTTTCCTATGTGGCCAGTGTGTATCCTTTTTCCCATGAGACCAGCGTCTACCTGATCTTCTATGGAATTCCAACATTGCCACCGGCATCGGGCGCCGCTTCCGGCCCATGATATTCGGCGGTATTGCCTGCTGGGTAATGGCCATCCTGAGCATTTTTACTCCTTTTCCGTACGAAATGCTGTACCTGGCCGCCGGAGCGCAGCTTGCCTGGTTCATCCCCGGCCTTATCCTGAGAAAACGCTACCTGGAAGCAAAAAGAAAACATGTTTAAAGACCTCAACCCAATATTGCATTCTCAGTTGCGGTTGGCCGTCGTCTCCATCCTTATCACGGTAAAAGAGGCTGAATTCACTTATCTCAAAGAAAAAACGAATGCGACGGCCGGTAACCTCAGCGTACAGATCAACAAGCTGAAAGAAGCCGGCTATATAGAGGTGGTCAAGTCGTTTAAAGATAACTATCCGCAGACGATCTGCAAGATCACGCCGCAGGGCGTGCAGGCCTTCGAGGAATACGTTAAGGACCTTCAGACTTATTTGAATATAAAAAAGTAGGGTCGCCTGCCAATGCGGGCGACCCTTATAAACCTTACCATTCAATTGCTATGTTTGCGTGCGGCCGTGCCTAACTTTTCTCCAAATCCATCAATAACCGCTCATTGCTGTTGATGATGACTTCCAATTTGTACCTTCCCGGTTCCAGTTGCGATGTGCCTTCGATATTATAGCTGTTTGACCCGTTCTGTCCGGTAGCTGTCTGATTGATCAACTCGCTGCCGTTGCCATCCATCACCCGCATCTTGACGAATGATTTTTCCTTTAGCTGTACACTCACCTGGATATCGTTGGCATTGGGATCGGGAGTAACACTCACCGACTCAACGCTCTTACTGCCATAGGACCGGAGGATCAGCACCTTTGAGTAGGTAACCCGTCCTGCTCCATCGATCTGCCGCAGCCGGTAATAAAGATCATTCTGACGCTCCCGCTCGTGCATGGGATCGGTAAAGGTATATTCGCCCAAAGCAATCGCCTCTGTTGATTTTACTTCGCCGACTTTCTTATAATAAGTACCGTCGATGCTTCTTTCCACTTCGAAGACATTGCTATGGTTACCTGGCGCAGTATTCCAATTGACGGCTACTGCCTTCCGGCTAGATGAGGCCTGGAAGCTCGTCAGGGTGCTACGCGTCGGAAATCGGATAGTGGCCGTCTGTGTGATGGAGCACAATGCCGGGCTGCCATTATCACATACCTTATAGGCGAACTGCGTAGAGCTTCCGGTAAATCCTTCTTTAGGCATGAAGACGAAATCTCCATTCTTGTCCAGGTTGACGCGACCGTCCGGAGACTCCGCCAGCAGGTAGGCGGTCATCGTCTCATGGTCGGGGTCGTAATCATTGCTGAGTACGTTGCCGTTGGCGGTATGACTGGCCGTTCCGGCAAACTTATCACGCAAGGCTAGAGGGGCGGCATTGCAAGTCGAAATATAATGAGGAGCAGCGCCGATGGACAATTCGTCGATGGCTATCCGCTCGCTGCCGTCGATACCCTGGTAATTAATATATAGCTTATACTGACCTGCCGCTACGGTCAGGGTTTTGTTGTAATGATAAAGGTGAGCCGCTTCAGACCCCGTCAACTCTACACTGTCCAGCAGCAATACCGGCTTGTCATTGGCATCCGCAGCATAGATCCTGATCCACCGCCGGTTCTGTACCGGAGCGTTGAACATATAGGTAAAAGCAACAGTAGTGTTGGCTGGCATATCCAGTAGCGGCGTAAAAATCCCCGTCCGCTCGGTAGCGCTTCCTCCGGTGCCGGAAACCATGGCGCCATCCCCTTCCATTTTCGGCGCCCAACCATTACGGTTGACATCGAAATCGGAGAAGAACCAGCAGTTGCCTTGTAAATAACCCTTGACTTCAGAAAGCCTGATGCCGGGGCGGGAATTGAAATTGTCGTTGAGTGGACCCGCAGCGTAAAGCGATGATAGCGAAGAAATAGCGAGAACAGGAGTAAGGAGAATCGTTAACAAGTTCCGTTTCATTGCGTGTAATTTTCAGAAGGTGAATAATACCAGGACACTGTAAATCAGTGGTATTCAAAGGAAGGGAACTTAAACGACGATAGAATTAAGAATGACTTGCCAGCTGTTTTTCGGGGGATAATAAATTTCAGCGATGGAGTGTTGGGCATACCCATTTACCATGGGACAGCTCAAAGATAGAGAAGACATTCTGTTTTTGCAAGTCTTTGACAAAAAAATCATCCGCCTTGTAAATAGGCTTGCGTCTCAATGGATTAGAGCTGCTGTCATCCCTTTTCTTGTTAATATTTAATTAATCTGCAATGCACGGTGCAGGTTCTACCTTTAC
This sequence comes from Puia dinghuensis, assembly GCA_026225275.1. Lineage (GTDB taxonomy): Bacteria > Bacteroidota > Bacteroidia > Chitinophagales > Chitinophagaceae > Puia > Puia dinghuensis_B. Next base: position 40,206 of record JAMFSL010000097.1, on the reverse strand, counting down.
GGACCAAATTATCTTCAGATTTGTCGATCATTACTGACGATATCCAGCTAACTGTCGCTCTGACCCGGGATGATGTCAGTGCATTCGATGCATTGTACTATAAATACCACAATACCGTATTCGCGAATATCTACAAGCTCATCAGGCAGCAAGAGGCAGCAGAAGACGTACTGCAGGATGTATTCACAGCACTCTGGGAGAACAGGAAGAACTTCGACCGGCAAAAATCCGTCGGTGGCTGGCTTTTCGTCGTCAGCCACAACAAGGCAATTAAGTTCCTGAACAAAGCAGTCAGGCAGAAAATACTTTCCCTGGAACAGCTGAACCTCGACAACCGGGAGACAACGGATGACGATACTCCCCAGCTGGAATATCAATCGCACCTGATCAACCAGGCCATCGACAATCTCCCCCCGAAAAAAAGACAAGTCTTTACCCTGTGCAAGCTGGAAGGTATGTCCTATGCGGAAGCCGCCCTCGTGGCAGGGATCTCTCCCCATACAGTCAAGGAATATGTCAGTGACGCCTCCAGGTTCGTAAAAGACTACTCTCTTCGGCATTATGCCCTCCATGCCCCCATCTCATTTTCTGTCCTGATCGTCCTCGTCAATCATTTGTAGTAATAATTCCTTAACACACGCCGATCCCCCCTTTCCATCCTCCGACGGGTATTTATAGATATAGCGCTAGATATATAATCATTGACCTTATGCAGGAGCTGGAACAATTGATTGAAAAATTTTGGGCTGACCGGACGACCCCCGGGGAAAATCGTCGTCTCATCCAGCTGCTGGAAGAATACCAGATGACCATCGGAGCTCCCGACAAGCATGACGGCGAAATGGAAGACTATTCCGGCTATGGGCTGCAGCCTGACAAGGCCTTGTCAATCCTGCAAAATATCCATAGCGAGCTGGGACTTCAGGAACAAAAACCAAAACGAGCCCTTGTCAGACCACTCACGCGATGGATCACTGCCGCAGCTTCCGTATCGATACTGGTGGTATCGGCCGTCCTTTGGACAGGCGGCCATCACCCGGTAAACAGCGTAGTAGCTGCCACAACGCCGCCATCACCGAATCTTGTCCGGCTGGCCAATGGATCGGATTCCGTGATGTCCCTGAGCCTGGAAGATGGTTCAACTGTCCAGTTGGAAAAGAACAGCAGCCTTTCGTATTATCAACCTTTTATCCGTAACCGTAGAGATATTTCCCTGAAAGGTATCGCGATTTTCAAAGTGGCTAAAGATAAAAAGCGGCCGTTCACTGTCTATGCCGGCGGAATAGCCACCACTGCCCTGGGTACAAAGTTCCTGGTCAATGCGACTGACGACAGGAAAGTAGTGGTAAGGCTCCTGGAAGGAAAGGTAATGATCTCCACTGCCGCAGGCACGAGCATGACGATGAAAGATGTATATCTTTCACCGGGACAGGAATTCTCTTTCGATAAGAACAGCCTGCAATATGCGGTGAATACCATACCCGACCGGGCAGCCGGCGCCCCGGGGCCGGTTCATCCGGCTGATAAGCCCGAGTTGGTCTTTCAGAAAGAGCCGCTGGGGAGCGTGTTGGAGAAGGTCGGCAGACTGTATAAAGTTTCATTGACCTTCCGGAAAAAAGATCTCGACGGCTTATATTTTACCGGAACATTTTTGAAGTCCGACAACCTTAATATCGTTTTGTCGACTATCTGCAACGTAAACGACTTGCTTGTCACGAAGAACGGAGATGCGATAATCATTACCAGATCACATTAATCAGGAGCCGGGAATTTACGGCCTAAATGCACTGTCGAAAGATGGTGAGGCCGACCATTGTCTCAAATCAAAAAATATTTACAATGACATCAGGTAAACTACCAAAACACAGGAGTTTTTTATTGCTCTTACTGCTCGTCGCTTCCCTGTGCCGTGCTCAGAATGTTTCGAAGATTACAGGTATTGTGGTCGCCGAGAACGGCGAAGGATTAAACGGCGTATCCGTATTGTTGAAATCTGTCGCCGGAAAAGAAAATAAATCCGCGATAACCAATGAAAAAGGCATTTTCCAATTCCAAAACCTGCAGCCGAATACCCGTTACAACCTATCATTCAGCTACATCGGCTATCAGGATACAGCCATCAATGAGTTCGAATTGAGACCGAATGAGGGAAATTCTCTCATGATCAGGATGCGGAAGACCGTCGCCAGCATGAATGAAGTGGTGGTGACTGCCCTTGGGATCAGTACGGAAAAAAGACAGCTGGGCTATTCTACCCAGGTGCTCAAGTCGGAAGATTTCTCCAAGTCACAGGAGTCCAGTCCCCTCGGTGCATTGGTGGGAAAAGTCGCCGGGTTGAATATCTACAACTCTCATGAGCTGCTACAGGCGCCGACTTACAATATCCGCGGCAATACCCCGCTGGTGGTCGTCAATGGCATTCCGCTGGTGACGGATTGGTATAATATCAATCCCGACGATATCGAATCCATCGACGTCCTGAAAGGCACCTCCGCATCCGCTCTCTATGGTTCCCGCGGCAAGGATGGGGCCATCATGATCACGACAAAACGTGGATCAAGCTCTAAATCCAAATTCGACGTGGATTTTAAAACGTCCAATATGGAGCAGGCTGGTTTCCTCGTCATACCCAAGCAGCAACAACACTATGGGACGGGCGACCACGGCATCTATACCTATACGACAAGCATCTATGATACGAATGACGATGACGCGGGCGGCGGAGCCGGTTCCTGGGGGCCGAAACTCAACGCGGGGTTGAATGAAGTTCAATGGGATAGCCCTGTAGACCCGACGACCGGCGTCCGGACACCCACACCCTGGATCAACCGGGGCAAAAACAACCTGCATAATTATGTCACTCCTTCTTTTACGACCAACAACAACCTCAGCCTGTCCCGGAATTTCGACAATGGCAGCATTCGCTTATCCCTCGGCCAGAACTACCAGCATGGAACAGTACCCAATAGCCAGCTCAATATCACCGATTTCTCCGTTGCGGGCACCTTTAAGCTAACACCCCGGCTGAAAACGGATTTTTCTCTCAACTACAGCTACGCCTATACCAACGACTACCCTTTCGGCGGAGAAGCCGCCAACGATTACCGGAAAAATCTGATCTATACGATCGCCATTTGGGAAGGTGTTGATACGGATATCCGCCAGTTCAGGAATTACTGGCAACCAGGCCAGATTGGGTTGCTGGAACAATGGTACAATCAGATTGAATACAACAATCCCTGGTTTATTGCCTACGAATACAAGCGCAGTCTGAGGAAGAATACCATCTTCGGCAATTACTCTCTTAGCTATGATATCGCGCCGGGCTTGAACTTCACTGCCAGGGCCGGCGTCAATAGTATTAGCCGGTTCCAGGACCTGAAGGTGCCGTTTAGCTTCAGGGAGTATTCCAACGATCCCTGGTCTTTTGGGACACATGGCGGCTATCAGACGGAAAATCAGAATACGTTCGATTTAAATGCGGATGTCCTGCTGACCTACAACCATCAATTCGGCAGCAATTTCTCCCTCAATGCTTTGGCAGGGACTAATATCCGCTACTTTGAAGACCGCGAACAAGGACTGAAAGCCGATGGCCTCAGCGTACCCGGCGTCTATAATTTTGCCAATGCCACCAATCCCCTGATCGTTCCCACGGCCGATATCAACCAGGATCCGGCAAACGTGAACTATCACGATCAGGAGCAGGTCAACAGCTGGTATGCAGCCTATACGCTCGGCTATAAGAACTGGCTCTTCTGGAATACAACGGGAAGGATCGACCGCTCTTCGACGCTGCCGATTGCTAACGATACTTATTTCTACCCCTCCACCTCACTCGGCTTTGTGCTCTCGGATGTCGTGAAATTGCCGAAGGTTATTTCCTTTGCCAAACTCCGGGCCTCGGTTGCCCAAGTGGCTACCGATCTGGGCATCCATGCTATAGATCAAACCTATGCACCGGGGCAGACCTGGAATGGCAGCACGACCGTCGTAGAACCTTCTACGTTGACCAATCCCAATATCAAACCACAGATCACGACCACCCAGGAATACGGAACAGACCTCCGTTTCTTCAAGAACCGGCTCAATATGGACCTCACCTATTTCCGGTCCCTGGATCAAAATACCATCATCGATCTTCCCGTCTCCGCCGCCGCCGGGTATACGACCCGCCTGGAGAATGCCAACCATTACCTTCGTACGGGAGGAGAGATCTCCGCATCCGGCTCGATCATCAGGAATAAGGATTTCAACTGGTTCGCTATGATCAACTGGAGCACCTGGAAAAAGGTCATCAAGGAACTGGACCCCACCCTGAATGGTAACTTCAATGGCCTGACAGTCGGCGAGAGCGCCAATAAAATGTTGGCCCAGGGGTATCAGAAGACTCCTGACGGGTCGCTGCTGATTGCCTCCAACGGCCTGCCGGTTACATCTCCTTCGCTACAGGCCTTCGGGGATTCCACTCCGAAGTGGAGCGCCAGCATCATCCAGCGCTTTACCTACAAACACTTTACCCTCGGGATAGATGTAGACGGCCGTTATGGCGGTACGATCTTCAATCTGACGAGATCGAAGACGATCAATGCAGGCACCAATCCGATAACGGATAATGCCTACCAACGCGATATGTACAATGCGGGGCAGAACAGCATCGTCGTTCCGGGAGAACAAGTTAGTTCGCAGGGCGCCTATTCCAAGAACGCGACGATGGTCAACTGGCAGCAATACTGGGGTGTCATAGGCGGCAATCCCTATATGTACAAAGATGCCTCCTTCTTAAAGCTGCGGGAGGTTTCACTGACCTATACCTATACGCCAAAGACAGCTTCGAATTTCTTCAAAGCCGCCAATGTTTCACTCGTGGGAAGAAATCTCCTGCTGTTTAAACACCTTGACGGAGCGGACCCGGACCCGGGCTATGACAACCTGCAAACACCTGCCAGCCGTACAGTCGGCCTCAATGTCGATGTCAAATTCTAATCGCAAAACAAGTAATTACCATGAACAAGATACGCCTGTCAACCATCGTCTGCTGCATGCTGGTCCTTTTATCCTGCAGTAAGGCTCACTTTAGACAACTGGACGAAAATCCTGACCAGGCAGCAAGCGTGCCGCCTTACCTCCTGCTGGCCAATATTTCGTCAAGCTCTTTCACACTCATCAGCCCGCCCGATCCCGGCGGCGCCTCCCTTCGCTGTCATCAGACCGGCAATGCCCAGCAACCGTATGTCGAGCAATACTGGAACTGGCTGCAAGGCGACTTTAGCACCTATGCCATTCTGCTGCAGGTCCACCAGATGAAGCTCGAAGCAGCCACCTACCAGGAACCGGAATACGATGCCATCGCCAAATTCTTCGATGCATACAACTATTACAAAACGACGATGCTGTATGGCGATATCCCTTTCTCCCAGGCCGAGCAGGCCGCCAACGGTGTCTATGATCCTGCCTACGATACACAGAAATCCGTTTTCCTGGGCATCCTCAGCGAACTCGATAGCGCCAATACCGAGCTCGTCCCATTCTCGAACGGACAAAGCCCGCTAACAGATGATATCATTTACGGCACCAGCACGAATGATGTTATGGAGTGGAGAGAGCTGATCAATTCCTTTACTCTTCGCGTGCTCCTGACGTTATCGGGTAAGACCTCGGACCCGGACCTTCAGGTTGTCCAGAAGTTTCAGAATATCTACAACAATCCGACGACCTATCCGCTCTTCCAGAGCAATGCCGATGACGGTGCCCTGACCTATTCCAATGAGAACGGAAATATCTATCCCCTCTATAAGAATACAGAAGTCACCAGGCTCTACCCGGATTCCGCCTTCTGTACTTTCCTGACCACCAACAAGGATCCACGCCTGTTTGCATACTTTTCTCAGACGCCGAACTCCGTGACCGCCAATAAACTGCCAACCGATTTTACCGCCTATGCCGGGATCAATGCCAGCATCGATAATACTACCGCCGCGGATATCTTTACCCAGTCGGGAACGTCTTCCAGCTTGAACATCCGGTATACGGCCAATCCTGCGCCGGAACCACATGTGGGAGTAGGTTACCCGGAATTGGAATTCAACCTGGCAGAAGCAGCCTGGCGAGGTTGGATAACGGCCAATCCTGAGACTTTTTACATGAACGGCATCCAGGCCTCCATGTCCTTCTACGAGACCTACGAAAACCTGCCTGCCGGCACCTATCAGACTGCGACATATTTCCCGACCTACTACGCCCAACCTGCCATTAAATATAACGCGGCTACGGCGCTGCAGCAGATCATCTACCAGAAATACATCGCTTTCTTCTACAACTCTTTCGAAGAACCCTATTTCAATATGCGTCGTACAGGATTGCCGGTGCTCACCCTGAACGGTGGCGGCATGCTGAATAACGGCATTCTGCCACTGCGGTTCATGTATCCGATATCGGAAACCCAGTCGAATGAAGCGGCCTATAACGCTGCTGTTCAAAGCCAATTCGGCGCAGCCGGAGATAATATCAATAGCGCCATGTGGTTGTTACAATAAATATGCAACGTATGAGAACAATACTTTTATCCCTTTGCCTCGGACTAAGCATCGCACAACTGCATGCCCAGACGCGAGAGACTGAAAATCTGATCATCATCGGCTGGGATGGCGTCCGCTGGCAGGAAATATTTACAGGGGTAGACTCGGCGATTATGAATGACCGGACCTTTACAAAAAGGTCTGCCGAAATGCGGGCCGAATTCTGGGACAGCGACCCCGCTATCCGCCGGAAGAAATTATTGCCTTTCTTTTGGGGTACCCTCAGCCAGCAGGGGCAGATGTATGGAAATCGGACCCTTGGCAATAAGGTAGACGTCGCCAATCGCTGGCATGTCACGCTGCCCGGTTTTACGGAAACCCTCATCGGGTTTGCGGATTCCACTGTCGACGGCAATCATTCGGTCCCGGAAAAAGATGCCAATGTCCTTGAGTTTATCAATAACCAACCTGCATACAAGGGAAAAGTGGCGGTATTCGCCACCTCCAAACTGTATGACAATATCCTCAATGTCAAACGCAGCGGCCTGATCATCAATTGCGACTCCGAAGAAGTCCACCTGCCCGGGACGGCGTTCCAATTGCTGAATGAGGAGCAGCGGCTGTCACCTCAGATCTTTGGGGAAAGACTCGACCTGGTCACTTATTTTCAGGCAAAGGAATATCTCAAAGAATACCATCCCCGGGTACTGTATATTAATTTCAGTGAAACGGACAATTATGGTCATGCGGGTAGTTATGACTGGTATATCAGCACGCTGCATGGACAGGAGCACCTGATCGCCGACCTTTGGACCTATATCCAGAGCATTCCGCAATACAAGGGTAAGACGACCCTACTGATCTCTAACGACCACGGCCGTGGCGATAAGGTCAAGAGTCAATGGACCTCGCATGGCCCGGGGATCACCGATTCCAAGGATATCTTCATCCTGGCCATGGGACCTGATATGCAGCCCCTGGGCGAGATGAACACCAGTACCCAACTCTACCAGGGGCAGATCGCAGCCACGCTCGCCAGATTCCTGGGACTCGACTACGTGGCCGATCACCCCGTTATGCCTGTTATTACAACCATGTTCAAAAAATGAATACTATGAGATCGATCCTGTTATTTGTTTGCCTCGGATTAGGCCTCGTTACATCCTACGCTCAGCCGCGAAAGACAGAAAACCTTCTTATCGTCGGTTGGGATGGTGTCCGTTGGCAGGAAATATTCACCGGCATAGACTCTGCGCTGATCAACGACCCTACTTTTACCAAACGGGCAGGAGCACTCCGGACCCAGTATTGGGATGACAGCGTACAGGCCCGCCGGAAAAAACTATTTCCCTGGTTCTGGAGCACGATCCGGGACAGTGGTCAGTTGTATGGCAATCGCACCATCGGCAATAAGGTGGATGTCTCTAATCCTTATAATCTTACCGGACCCGGTTTTACCGAAACGCTGGTGGGCTTTGCCGATCCTGCGGTCAATAGCAATAATAAAATATTGAACAACAGCACCAATGTCCTGGAATTTATCAATAACCAGAAGGAATACAAAGGCAAGGTAGCCGTATTCGCCATGTCGAACCTGTTCGACTACATCCTTAACAAACCGCGGACCGGTTTGATGATCAGTTGCGATACCGATCAGGTGGACCGGCCCGATAAAGAGATCCGGCTGCTGAATGAAATGCAGCAACTGGCCCCCAAACCTTTTGGTGAACGGCCTGACCTGCTCACCTATTTCCAGGCAAAAGAGTACCTGAAAGCCTACCGGCCCCGGGTGATGTATCTCGAAATGGGCGAGACGGACGATTACGGCCATGCCGGCAGCTATGATTTCTACGTCAGTACTCTCCATTCGCAGGAAGCCATGATCGCCTCCTTATGGAATTATATCCAATCCATTCCCCAATACAAAGACAAGACTACGCTGCTGATCGCTTGTGATCATGGCAGAGGAGACAAAGTGAAAAAGCAATGGACCAGCCACGGCCCCCAGGTGCCGGATTCCAAAGACATCTTTATCCTGGCCATGGGCCCCGACATGCCTGCTCTCGGGGAAGTCGGCACGGATTCGCAATTATACCAGGGCCAGATGGCCGCCACGATCGCTGGGTTTTTGGGACTGAACTATGTCGCCGAACACCTCATCATGCCTGTCATTCAAACCATGTTCAAAAAATAGCGTCACTGTACCATGAAAAAGTTGATTTTCTTTTTTTCTTTTGTTGCATTATCATCCGTCGGAGCATTCGCCCAATCGCCGCACCTCGAAATTCCGCCTCAGCCCAAACTTCTGGCTCCCGCCCGCCCAAAGATCGTCGTCGGCCTGGTCGTCGACCAGATGCGCTGGGATTATTTAGTTCGTTTCCGGGCGCGATATGGTCCCGACGGCTTTCGCAGACTGCTATCCCAGGGCTTTAGTTGTGATAACACCCTGATCGACTATTCGCCATCCGTCACGGCCTGTGGCCATACCGCTGTATATACCGGTTCCGTACCCGCCATTACAGGCATCGTCAACAATGACTGGTACGACCGTTACCACCACAAAAAGATCTATTGTACGGAAGATACCACCGTGAGCCTGATCGGAGTCACCCATGACTCCACCGCCGGCCTGGCTGCCCGCATGGGGATGTCCCCTGCCAATCTGCTGACGACAACGCTCGGCGACGAAATGAATATGGCGGATAATTTTAAGAGTAAAGTCGTCGGCGTCGCGTTGAAAGATCGCGCGGCCATCTTACCTGCCGGACACACTGCTATGGCTGCCTTCTGGTTCGACGACAAAGCCGGCCACTTCATCAGCGACAGCTATTACATGCAGCAACTACCGGACTGGGCGCAGCAATTCAATGCCGGCCCGAATATGGATAAGTATCGCCATCACAAGTGGGAAACGCTATATCCCGTTGCCTCCTATACACAAAGCACACCCGATGACGAATCCTATGAAAACGTTTCTGCAGGGGAACAAAAACCGGTATTCCCCCACCATAATTCGATCCGCAGCGGTCCCGGGGGCGACGACCTCACCCTGGATTTCGCCAAAGCTGCCATACTAGGATATAGATTGGGTGAAGGAGAAGCGACTGACCTCCTGGCCATCAGCCTTTCCAGTCCGGATGGCGTAGGGCACCAGTACGGGCCCAACTCCCTGGAGATAGAAGATACCTACTTGCGGTTAGACCGGAATATAGCCGGTTTTTTGACCTGGCTGGATGGTCGCTTCGGAAAAGGGAATTATTTGATATTTCTGACGGCAGACCACGGCGTTACTCCGGCTCCCGGCTATTCCCTGGAACATAGGATGCCCGCCGGGACCTGGGATCCGGACAAGATGGCCACTGTACTCAATGATTCACTGGCTGCTAAATTCCAGGTGACCGGAGGTGTCGAAGCCATCGTTGAATTACAACTCTATCTGAACCGGGAAGTCTTTGAACAAAAGGGAGTTGCCTTACAGACGGTCGAATCGTACATTACGAAGTTGACGACGACCTGGCCCGGAATAGCGGGTATCCTGCCCGAGGAATCCCTGGCTTTGGCCACACTGCCGCCTGCAGTGAGAGACCGGCTGATCAATGGGTACAACCGCCAGCGCAGCGGAGACATGGCCATCCTGCCACAGCCTGGCTGGAAGATCGGAAGTCCGAAAGGGGCGGATCATGGCCTCGTGTATCCGGATGATACTCATATTCCCTTGCTGTTCATGGGCTGGAAGATCGCACCCGGTCATACCGACCGGCCGGTAAAGATGACGGACATCGCGCCTACACTATCGGCCCTCTTGCAAATCCAGGTGCCTAGCGGTTGTATCGGTCAGCCGATAGAAGAGATCATTCACCATTGAAAGACCAACCTACCCTACAACGACGGACTTTATCCTGTCCACGATCTCTTTGGGAAACAACGGAGATATCTTGCTGAGCATTCTTATCGCACTCTGCTGCAGCTGTATTTTGGTCGCCGGTTTGACTTCCTTACCAAAATAGCTGTTGACGACCTTTTTGCCTGTCCTGATATTCACGAGATTATTGAGGTAGATCTTGTTGATGGCGATATCCGATAAGCGCGGTACATAATAAATACAATTGTCGAAGTAATAATGGGTCACCTGGGAATACCGGCTGGCGCCCGGCGTATGGATCATTTCCCCGCCATGCAGCAGGTTGGCAGACCAGATCATCGCCTGCCCCTTCTTGATCGTCAGGGTTTGCTTTTTGAGTTTCAAAGCCTCTATCATCTCCTGGATAAAACTCGTATAATTTTCAGCGTAGGCCATAAGGGCTTTTTTCGCGCTGATATTGTCACTGGCTTTTACCCCCATGTCGATCATGTCATAAAAGGGCAGTTTATGACTCTTCGGATAATAATGCAACGGGCCGTTGTTCTCGGTGATATCTTCAAAGGCGACCCACACTCCACACATAAAGCGATGGGGGATCGAATTAAAATGCACCATGTCCGAATGGGTCTTTTGCTGCGTGCCTACCGCGAAATTCAGGGTCTGAAAGGGGATGGGTTCGCGACGGTAGAGGATTCGCAATTTATGCAGCACTATGTCGGATACAGCTACTTTCCTGATGCATTCATTATAGGCCCAGGAGTCCTGCAGCCTTTTGTCTTCCCCGTCAATCTTTGCAAAATGAGGTTTCATGCTGCCCACCAGACTATCGATCAGTGACAGGTCTAGCCCCGGATCAAAAACGGCATAGCCATTTTCGGAAAAATCTTTGACAAATGCTTTATCTTCAGCGCTTAGCGTAGATTCCTGTAATTCACCTTCAAAAAAGGGAGATTCCGTCCAGGGAAGGTTGTCAGCATGGATAGTCATAAGAGTGGTTTAGGATTATTGGTATGTACGCCTCTAACCACCTATAACGTTGGGTAAGTTCAAAAATTATCCTCTGCTGCCCTCCAGTTTTTCATCTACGGCATTCGCAATGACCATGCCGCCCATCTTTCTCATGGGATTGCTCCGGTTCTCATCATATTCCTGCCGGTTGCGGATGATATCGAGGCAGGTGTAGACAGCTGTGAGGAAGGAAGTACTGTCAGCCTTGTTCTTCCCGGCAATATCGAAGGCAGTACCATGATCCGGCGAGGTCCTGACCATCGGCAGACCGGCTGTAAAGTTCACCCCCTCTCCGCCGGCCAGTGATTTGAAAGGGATAAGCCCCTGGTCATGATACATGGCCAGCACCGCGTCGAAGCGGTTGTGGTAGCCCCGGGCGAAAAAGGCATCGGCACTGTACGGGCCGAATACCATCATATGATGTTTGGCGTCTTTGATCGCCGGCTTGATGATCTCTTCATCCTCTTTTCCAATCAGACCTTCGTCTCCCGCATGCGGATTCAACCCGAGTACCGCGATCCGCGGCTTATCGATGCCGAAGTCCCTGACAAGGCTGTCCCGCAGGATAGTCAACTTGGAAAGAATGGCTTCCCGGGTAATATAAAGGGCAATGTCCTTTACCGGTACGTGCTCGGTCACCAAACCCACCCTGAAATTATCCGATACCATCAGCATCAGCACATCATTCACGTTGAAAGCATGCTTGAGATAAGGAGTATGCCCCGTAAAGTCGAAAGCAGGGGATTGAGTATTCTTTTTATGAATGGGCGCCGTCACCAGGCCATGGATCTTTTTATCCCGCAGGGCTTCAACGGCGGTAATCAGCGACTTGACAGCATAGGAGCCGCCGATATCGGTCAGCTGCCCCGGCGTGATCGCAAGCTCTTCCTCCCAGCAATTGTAAATATTGATCTGCTTGGGCGTGATCCGCGTAAAGTCCTTCGTGTTCTGGTAGTTGAACGGGAGCTCCGGTGTGGATTTCCGGTAAAAATTGATCAGCTTGTTCGACGCAAAGATCAGCGGCGTACACAATTCCAGTAGCCGGTGATCGGAAAAGGTCTTAATGATCAGCTCAGTTCCAATTCCATTCAGGTCACCGATAGAGATCCCGATCACGGGCTTTTGTAGTTGTACGTTCATGCGCTATTTCTTATTTGCCGGGTAAAGATACGATTTCCCGTACTTTTGCCTTCCCGATGTATACTTTAAAAAAATCCCTCGGCCAGCATTTCCTTCGGGATGAGAATATAGCCCGGAAAATCGTCGCCAGCCTGGACGCTCACCCCTTCACCCGCCTGCTGGAAGTAGGACCGGGGGGCGGAGCCCTCACCAAATACCTGCTGGAGCTGGAAAGTGTCGATTTCAAGGCGGTAGAGCTCGATGAGGAGAAGATTGTCTACCTGCAGACGACCTGGCCGGTCCTGCAGGGTAAGATACTGCATGCCAGTATCCTCGATCTGGAAAAACCATTCGACGGCCAATTCTCGGTGATCGGTAATTTCCCTTACAATATTTCTACCCAGATCCTGTTTAAGCTGCTGGATTGGAAATCCGACATCGGCACGGTGATAGGGATGTTCCAGAAAGAAGTGGCCCTGCGGGTAGCCGCCAAAGAAGGTTCCAAAACTTATGGCGTGCTCAGCGTGCTGATCCAGGCTTTTTTTCGGGTAGAATACCTTTTCGAGGTCAGCGAACAATGCTTTAACCCACCGCCCAAGGTAAAAAGTGCAGTGATCCGCCTTATCCCCACTGCCTTACCCAATTTCAGTGATGAAAAGAGCTTCTTCCTGCTCGTTAAAACGGCGTTTAACCAGCGCAGAAAGACTCTCCGCAATGCGGTGAAAGCCCTTTTCGATGCCGAAACCCTCAAAGACCCCTTGTTCGGACAACGTGCAGAACAATTGACGATCGGTGATTTTGCAGAACTTACCTGGAAAATGAAGAAACAACCACGATTATAAATAAATGAAGAAGGTCATTATTACCGCTAAAACCCACGAATATCTGGCCAAAACCCTGACGGAAAAAGGATACACCGTCCAATATTCCCCCCAGATCACCTATGAAGAGCTTCTGAATTCTCTGGAAGGGGTGGAAGGCCTGATCGTCACCACCCGCTTGAAGATCGACCGCCCCATCATCGACCAGGCCGCTTCCCTGCAGTGGATCGGCCGCCTGGGGAGCGGTATGGAGCTGATCGATACCACTTATGCAGAAGAAAAAGGCATCCGTTGCGTCAGCAGCCCGGAGGGTAACCGCAATGCTGTAGGGGAACATGTGCTGGGTATGCTGCTGACCCTCATGAACAAGATCGTCACCAGCGAGCAGGAGATCAAGGAAGGCAAATGGATCCGGGACCCCAACCGGGGAACCGAACTGACCGGCAAAACGGTCGGGATCGTCGGCTTCGGCAATGCCGGGGGCGCCTTCGCCAAATTGCTCGCTTCTTTCGATGTCACCATTCTGGCCTATGACAAATACAAATACGATTTCGCTAAAGGCATGGTCCGGGAGGCCTCACTGGAACAACTGGCCCGGTATGCCGATGTGATCAGTTTTCACGTACCGCTGACGGACGAGACCTTCCACATGGCCGGAGACGCCTTTTTCGAGTCCCTGGAAAGAAAACCCTGGTTCATCAATGCCTCCCGCGGGAAGGTCCATGATACCGCCGCTCTGATCCGGGCCCTGGAAAAGGGCAAGATCGCCGGCGCCGCCCTGGATGTATTGGAAAACGAACGGCTGGACACCTATACCGACCTCCAGCGCGAGCAGCTGAAGTGGTTGCTTGACCGGCCGGACACCCTGATCACCCCCCATATCGCAGGCTATACCCATGAGGCCTTCTACAAAATGGCGAAGGTCGTTCTGGAAAAACTTGGATTGTAATATTTTCGTTATCTTTACAGCCCTAATGCAATGCCTTGGATCAATATTCCAGGGCGTTGTATTTTTTTTCTTTGGGCGGCCGGAGGCCACCCAACCGACAGGTTAATAATTGTTTCGGCGAAGGCCGCCCGACCAATGGGTCAATCATAACACAAAGGAGGAACTATGAGTGGATTCACCTATTTCACAAAAGATGTGCTGGAACAGCTGAAGTCTGAATTACAGAAAATGAAAACCGTGGAAAGGCAGGCCGCATCCAAAGCTATTGCCGAGGCCCGTGAAAAGGGTGATCTCCGGGAAAATGCGGAATATGACGCGGCAAAGGAAGCCCAGGGCTTGCTGGAGGCTAAAATACAGAAGCTGGAAAGTGATCTGGCCAACGCCCGCGTCATGGATGAAGGGACAATCGACACCAGCAAGGTTTCTATTCTGACGAAGGTGACCGTTACCAACCTGACGAATAAAAAGCAGATCACCTATCATCTGGTATCTGAAAAAGAGGCAGATCTCAAACTAGGGAAGATCTCCGTCACTTCTCCCATCGGAAAGGGCCTGCTGGGCAAGCAGGTGGGAGAGGTAGCCCAGGTACAGGTGCCAGCCGGCAGCCTGCAATTCAAAATTGAAAAAATTACCGTGTGAACACCGGTGGGGGTTTGCAAGAGCAAAAACTACAGGAATTACTGACCTACGCCGGCCGCTTTTCCCCTTTCTACCGGGAATGGTTTGCCCTGCACCATATCGATCCCGCCACCATTCGGACACTGGACGATCTCTCCACGATCCCCCCTACCACGAAGGAACATCTGCAACGCCGGAACATGGATTTCCTCTGTACGGGACGAGATCGGATCGCGGAATATACGACCACGTCAGGGACACTGGGAAGCCCCGTTACGATTGCCCTTACGCATAATGACCTGAACCGCCTGGCTGATAATGAATACCATTCTTTTTTGTGCGCGGATGGCTCGGCTGGAGATATCTACCAGTTAATGCTGACACTGGACCGGCAATTCATGGCCGGAATAGCCTATTATTCGGGCATCCGCAAACTGGGCGCCGGAGTGATCCGTGTCGGACCTGGTGTCCCTGCCCTTCAATGGCAGACTATTATCCGGCTCGAACCGACCGTGCTGGTGGCGGTGCCCTCCTTTATGCTTAAGCTCATCAGCTACGCCAGGGAGAACCACATCGATCTCAACCGGTCTTCCGTCAAAAAGGCCATCTGCATCGGTGAAAATATCCGCCATCCGGATTTCTCCCTGAACATCCTGGGTAAAAAGATAACAGAGGCCTGGAATATCCGCCTCTACTCTACCTATGCCTCTACTGAAATGCAAACTGCCTTTACGGAATGCGGGGAAGGGAAAGGCGGCCATCTCCAGCCCGAACTGCTGATTGTCGAATTGCTGGATGACAACGATCGGAAAGTGGGTCCCGGAATAGCTGGCGAAGTCACGATTACCACCCTGGGTATCGAAGGAATGCCCCTGATCCGCTATAAAACAGGGGATATCTGCACCTATGACGACCAGCCCTGCGCTTGTGGCAGGACCAGCCTTCGCCTGTCGCCGATCATCGGCCGAAAACAGCAAATGATCAAATTCAAGGGGACTACGCTGTATCCCCCCGCTCTTTTCGACCTGCTGAATGAAATGGAGGAAGTCCTCGACTTTGTAGTGGAAGTCTATTCCAATGAGGTCGGCCTTGACGAAATACTGCTCCACCTGGTGCCGGCCGCCCGGACGGAAGAATGTGACCACCGGATCCGGTCCTACCTACAGGCCAGACTGAGAGTGAGCCCACATATCGTCTATATCGACGCGGCAGGCATACAAAAAATGCAATTCCCGGAAGCCAGCAGAAAAGCCATCAAATTTCTTGACCGGAGAAAATAATTATTTCCGGGTGAATCGAATATAAATAACTTGCAGCCCATGATATCTGTTGGACACCAAGCTCTCTCGCTAACCGATTTTTCGGCTATTCTTCATCATAAAAAACGGCTCTCCCTGGACAAGGCGGCTGTGGAAAAGGTAGAAGCCAATTTTAATTTCCTGACCCATTTTTCGTCGGATAAGCTGATCTATGGCATCAATACCGGTTTCGGGCCGATGGCGCAGTACAAGGTCGAAACCGAAAACCTCCTTCAGCTGCAATATAACCTGATCCGCAGCCACTGCTCGGGCAGCGGTAATCTGCTATCCCCTCAACTCGTCAGGGCCACGCTGATCACCCGCCTCAACAGTCTCATGCAAGGTTACTCCGGCGTACACCCTGATGCCGTCAACTTGCTGAAAGACCTGATCGACAAGGATGTCATGCCCTGCATCTTTGAACATGGCGGCGTGGGCGCCAGCGGGGACCTGGTTCAGCTGGCCCACGTCGGACTGACGCTGATCGGTGAAGGAGAAGTCTTTTATGAAGGCGCTATTCACCCCGCGGGAGAAATATTCGCCCGGTTGGGTCTCCGCCCACTTTCTATCCGCATCCGCGAAGGATTAGCCATTTTGAACGGCACCTCCGCCATGACGGGCATCGGACTGGTCAACATCCTCCGCGCCGCCCGGCTGGTAGAGTGGTCTGCCCTCCTGTCCGCACTGACAAACGAAATTGTCGAAGCGTATAGCGATCATTATTCTTATGAGCTCAATATCGTCAAACATCATCCCGGCCAGAACAAGATCGCTGCCACGATGCGCGACATCTTGCAGGGCAGTAAAATGATCCGCAGCCGGACCGAACATTTATACCATCCCGGCAGCCTCCAGCAGTCGGTCTTTGAAGACAAAGTACAGGAATATTATTCCCTGCGCTGTGTGACCCAGGTATTGGGGCCGATCGACGATACTGTCCGGCAGGCCGAAAAGGTGCTGGTGGATGAGCTGAACTCCGTCAATGACAATCCCGTCGTCGATCATGTGAACCAGAACATCTTCCATGGCGGAAATTTTCACGGTGACTATGTAGCGCTGGAAATGGACAAACTGAGGATCGCCATCACCAAATTATCTATGCTGGCGGAAAGGCAGCTCAACTACCTTCTCAACGACAAGCTCAATCAGAAATTTCCTCCTTTTGTCAACCTGGGCGTATTGGGCTTTAATTTCGGCATGCAGGGCGTACAGTTCACCGCTACGTCCACCGTCGCGGAAAACCAGACCCTGTCTTTTCCGATGTACGTCCACAGCATCCCCAACAATAACGATAACCAGGACATTGTCAGCATGGGCGCCAATGCAGCTCTGTTGACTAAAAAGGTCATCGATAATTCATTCGAAGTACTGAGTATCCAGCTGATGGCGATTGCGCAGGCGATCGACTATGCCGGCTGTCAGTCGAAACTGGCTCCCATCACCCTGTCGGTCTACGAAAAGGTAAGACAGATCTGCCCGAAATTTATCGATGATCAACCGAAGTATAAGGAGCAGAAAAAGTTGACAGCATTTTTGGAACAATCAAGCCCACTGCCATGAAATACGCTTTGGTCACATTCATCTTATATTACGGCTGAAGTACTATCCATCAATGGCGGACTATATTCATGATATTACGGAATTAATACCACAGGGACCGCCCTTCATCATGGTGGACAAATTGCTCTATTCCGATGGTCATCTTACCTGCACCTCCTTTCGTATCACCCCTGGCAATCCTTTGGTAGAGGAGGGAAGGCTGAGTGCAGCGGGCCTTATGGAGAATATGGCCCAGACGGCTGCCGCAGGAGCGGGATACGAGGCCCGCGCGATCAATGTGGGCGTGAAACCCGGCTATATCATTTCGGTCAAAGACCTGAACATCAGAGCACTTCCGGAAATTGAGGCCGAACTGATGACGGAAATCACCATCACTGCCCGGGTCGCGGATATTATCGTAATTTCAGGCAAGACCACCTGCCGTGGGGAGGTCATTGCTACAGGTGAGCTGAAAATACTGACCAGTGTATGAAGGACATTTTCGTTGTATCGGACAATATCTTTTCCCCGTTGGGAGCGACTACCGCTGAGAACTTTTCACAGTTGAAAGCAGGTGTTTCGGCGGTGCGACGACATGACCGGCCGGCAATGGCAGACGAACCGTTCTATGCTTCTCTGTTCGATCCGGCAGCGGATGCGGACGAACCCTTCGTCAGTGCACCCTTCGCCAGCAAACCCCTCGCCGCGGACGGCCTCTATACCAAATTCGAACGCTTATTGCTAACCTCCATATCCGATGCACTTAAAACTGGCGATGTCGATCCCGGGGACCCACGTACGATCCTTATCATCTCCACCACCAAGGGTAACATTTCCTTATTAGAAGCCGCCCCCGGTACACCCGCCAATCCCGCGCTTAACCGCCGGATGGCCCTCCATACTTCCGCCCGGCTGATCGCCGACCATTTTCATTTTGCCAACCCCCCAATTGTCGTCTCGAATGCCTGCATTTCAGGCATCCTGGCGCTACTGACCGCTATGCGGTTGATCGATGCAGGTAGCTATGACACGGCCGTCGTTGCTGGTGCTGACGTCATTTCAAAATTTGTCCTGTCGGGATTCGGCAGCTTCCAGGCCATCAGTCCCGGACCTTGCAGACCTTTCGACCGGTCGAGGGACGGTATCAACCTCGGGGAAGGCGCCGGAACTATTATTCTCTCCTCTTGCGAAAAATATCGGGGCGGGATCAGATTTCGTGGCGGGGCGGTCAGCAATGACGCCAATCATATTTCGGGTCCTTCCCGCACCGGGCAGGAACTTTGTCAGGCCATCAATAAGTCTCTGGCAGAAGCCCGATTGACGGTCGGCGAGATCGGCTTCATCTCGGCCCATGGCACCGCCACGCTCTACAATGACGAAATGGAAGCCAAAGCGATCACCCTGGCCGGCCTGGAGTCGGTTCCCGTCAATAGCCTCAAAGCGTATTACGGCCACACCCTCGGCGCTGCCGGGCTGATCGAATCCATCGTTACGCTTCAGTCCATGCGCGAACACCTGGTACTGCCCAGCCTGGGTTTCGGGGACAATGGCGTATCGATGCCCCTGAATATCTGCTCTTCCCTTCTGCATACTTCCCTCGACAATTGCCTGAAGACGGCGTCCGGTTTCGGGGGGTGCAATGCCGCAGTGGTCATGAGTCAATAAAATATAGAATGGATCATATCACTGCCAGCTGCATTATCGCCGATCATGTCGTCTATACGAACGGAAAAGCCGTATTCGAGTCACCGTCGGCCGGGATCCAGGACTTTCTGTTGTCGGTCTACCAGCAAACAGGTGTCCAATATCCTAAGTTCTATAAGATGGACAACGGCAGCAAACTGGGCTGGCTGGCCTGCGAATGGCTGCTGCGGGAAGGATTCCGCCCGGCAGACTACCGGCCGGAAGAAGTCGCCATCGTACTGTCCAATGCCAATGCCAGCCTCGATACGGACTATAAATATTATGCAACGGTAAAAGAAATTCCCAGCCCGGCGGTATTCGTATATACCCTGCCCAATATCATGATGGGCGAGATATCTATTCGTCATCATTTTAAGGGCGAGAACGCCTTTTTCATTTTTGAATCCTTCAATGCCGCATTCCTGGCGCAATATGTGCACGGCCTGATAGAGAGCGGCAGCGCCCGTGCCTGTATCTGCGGCTGGGTAGACGTACTGGGAGAGGAATACAAGGCAGCGCTCTTCCTGGTGGAAAAGACCGCCGGTGCGACCGACCCACCCGCCGGTGCGACTCCTCTGTCCGCAGAAAATATTAATAACTTATTTCAAATAACTACCCGACATGAATAAATGGTCACCGGTAGCCGTTGCAGGAGCGGGGATGATATCCGCCATCGGGAATGACATTGGCGAATGCTTGTCGGCGTTAGCCAACGGGCAGGCCGGTATGGATAATATTGCCTGGCTCGATACTGCTCACCGACATAAGATACCTGTAGCAGAAGTGAAATGCAGCAATGTACGGCTGGCCGAACTGGCTCAGGTGTCCGGCCCCCAACCCATGAGCAGGACTGCGCTTCTAAGCCTGATCGCAGCACGCGAGGCGCTGGAAGAGGCCGCTATCCCCAACCTGGTCGCCCTGCGCACAGGCTTTGTCTCCGCCAATACGGTAGGCGGCATGGACCTGACCGAAAATTTCTTCGCCGCGCCGAAAGGAAAACTCCGCGAAGTCATCCAGCACGAATGCGGCTATAGCACGGAGTGGGTGGCAGACCACCTGGGTCTCCACCATTTTCAGTCGACGATCAGCACCGCCTGCTCCTCTTCCGCCAATGCTATCGGGTTCGCCGCCAGATTGATCCGGCATGGAATACTGGATGTAGTGGTGGCAGGCGGGACGGACGCGCTGACCCGCTTTACCCTCAACGGCTTTAATGCGCTGATGATACTGGATGCCGCTTATTGCAAGCCCTTTGACAACGATCGCCAGGGACTGAATCTGGGCGAAGGCGCCGGCTATCTGGTGCTGGTATCCGACAAGGTGGCCGTCTCCCTTCCTTCCGGCGTCCGCTGCACGCTCAGCGGATATGCGAATGCCAACGATGCCTGGCATCAGACGGCTTCTTCACCCGATGGCCGGGGCTCCTGGCTGGCCATGTCGACAGCGCTCGGGCGCAGTGGATTGCAACCCGCCGACATCGATTATATCAACCTGCACGGGACAGGGACGCAGAACAATGACCTGTCTGAAGGCATAGCGATCCAGCGGTTATTCGACCCCGTGTATCCAAAAATGAGCTCGACCAAATCGTTCACCGGGCATACACTGGGCGCCAGTGGCGGGATAGAAGCGGTATTATCCGTGCTGGCTGTTCAGCATGGGCTGGTCTATCCTAACCTTCGCTGGCATACGCCCATGCCCGAATTGCCTTTTTCGCCCGTCACCACTTTTTTATCCAATCAACCGATCAGGCATGTGTTGTCCAATTCCTTCGGCTTCGGCGGGAGTTGCAGTTCCCTGGTCTTTTCTCAAAGTGAATAAATGAGTATATATATCCGGTCATCCGCCTGCATTTCACCGCAAAATACGTTCGGGCTTCCCGCGGGCGCCCGCCTAAAATGCATTGAGCCCGACTATAAGTCCCTGCTGGATCCCAAACTCCTGCGCAGAATGAGCCGTATCATCCGGATGGGCGCTGCCGCAGGATTGGTTTGTCTGCAGGAGGCCGGAGTAAAAGAGCCCGATGCGATAGTCACCGGCACCGCCTATGGCTGCCAGGAAGATACGGGTTTGTTCCTGAACAGTCTCATCGAAAGGAAAGAAGAAATGCTGCAACCCGCCGCCTTCATCCAATCGACGCACAATACCGTCGGAGCTCAGATCGCGCTGATGCTGCAATGTACCCGCTACAACAACACCTTCGTGCACCGCGGCTTTTCTTTTGAAAACGCATTGCTGGATGCGCTTATGTTATTACAGGACGAAGAAGCTGCAACGGTGCTGGCGGGAGCAGTGGACGAACTGACGGATATCAGCTATGAACTATTAACTCGGTTCGGACTATTTCGGCATTCACAGGCAGGAGAAGGCGCCGCATTTTTTCTGTTGACCAGTGAGCCTTCGGACCACGACTATGCCCGCCTGGATGGCATCTCGACTTTATATAAGCCAAAGAGCATCGCGCAAATCGAACAACACATCGAAACCTTTCTGGCCGCTCATTCCGTCGATCCAAAAACGATCGACATGGTTATCACCGGCCAAAATGGCGACCCAAAATATGACGAGGTATATACGCAGCTCTCCATGGGCCCATTATCCAGCCTGTTTCATGTGCAGACAATGAAACCCTATAAACACCTCTGCGGCGAATATCCGACTTCTACGGCTTTTGCCCTTTGGATGGCCGTGAATCGGATCCGGTCAGGAGCCCGCAGGATACTCGTGTATAATCATTATCTTGGTCTTCATCATTCCCTGTTCTTGCTGTCGTCCGCACAAAAACAAGCCTGACCATGTTGCTGAATGACTTCTTTATCATCGATGACTGGCAGCCTGCCGATGCTTTGGCCGGAGACGGAACCGATTCCCGGGGATTCATCGCCGGGTCAGTCCGGGCCATTCTCCGGATTAATTGGAACCATCCGATCTTTGAAGGACATTTTCCCGGCCGGCCAATGGTGCCCGGTGCCTGCCTGTTACAATTGGTGAAAGAACTCATGTCCATGGCCATCAACAGCGAAGTACGGTTGATCAGGGCATACCAGGTCAAATTCATCTCAATGATCAGCCCCGACATGGATGAAACGATGTGGATGAATCTAACGTGGAACCCGGCTCTCCCGCCGAAAGAGACTCTCCCGCCGACTGACGCTCTCCCCACGCCAACCGGGTGGCCGGTCACGGCCGAAGGTACCCATGCTGATGAAGTATTTTTCAGGTTTAAAGGCTCCTTTCAAGCAGGATCAGACTATGCTGGCTGAATTCATACTGATTGTAAATAAGAATGGTTTGATATACCTTCTCTTTAGAAGGTAGCCATTTAACCAAATGTCCCGGCAGAACCGCAGGAAGGTTACAAGCCAGCCATAGTGCATAGGCTGATGCCGTCGGATATTCCCCGCACAGGTGTTTGAAACGAGCGATGGTAGTATCGGGAGCCATCATGGCCTCGCACAGTTCATATCCTTCTAGTCCCCGGTTGTCGCCATTCTCTCCGCTCAGCAGCAGATCCGGCAAAGTACCTGCCGGCAAATGCCGTTCGAGAAAAAGTTGTATCGCAGCCTTAATGGTAGGGTGGTCCTCACTCCGCAGGGTCAGGACCCCTTTCACCTCAGCCACGGCATTGGCCGGAGTACCACTTAAAATGAACATGGCAGCCCCTTCTCCCGCAATACTGCCTGGTGAGTCGGTTGTATACAGATCCTTTCCCGACAGGTCTTCCTTTTTATACCAGCCTTCGCTGTATTCAAACCGGTAATGATGGTCGGATATCTCATCCACGCCGCCTGCCAGGTAGCTGTGTCCGGGATGTTCGTTCACCAGCATGGCCGCATCGATAAGGGCACTCTCGAAGGCCAGTCCCCTATGGACGTAGGTAACATTATATCCGTTATTATGCTGTAATAACCCAATCTGTGAAGCGATAGCGTTGGCAGTACTTTGTACAAAAGTCCCCGGCGTCAGTAAACCTTCATTGTAATCGATGATCTGCTTCAGAAATTTGACGCTGTCTTCCGTTCCGCCATTGCCTGTTCCTATCAGGATGCCTTGTGGGGAGAGGACGCGCGAGGGCGCGGCCGAACCCGGAAGCGAGAGTGCCGCACCCACACCCATTTTGACGGATTTGCTCATCCTTCGTAAAATGCTTCCCGGGATACCTTCATACGAAGGTTCAATCGCCCTCAACAGATTATCCACCGGCCTTCTCGGCGCGGTGATACCCGCTGTTGCTACACCGGCCCCCGGCGACGGATAAGTGCCTTGAGGCGAAATACAGGAGGTTTGATGGATATAGAGCATGGCTAGTTGACTTTGGAAAAAATAAGCGATGTACAATTTCCACCGAAGCCGAAAGAATTAGACATCACATGATGCAAAGGATAGGTCCCGTAAGCCTGTACAGGTCGCAGACCAATATCGGGGATAGGCTGCTCAAAATTCAGACTGGCATAGATCTCCTGGTGTTCCAGCGATAATGCGCTAAATACCGCTTCGATGGCGCCTGAGGCGCCCAAGGTATGACCGGTGTAAGATTTGGTCGATACAAAGGGTGGCGGCTCGCCGAACAGCCGGACCATTGCCCTGCTCTCCGCCTCATCGTTGTTTTCCGTGGCAGTGCCGTGCGTATTGATAAAATCGATTTGCTGTGCATTCATTCCTGCTGACTGCAATGCCCCCCTCATGGCCAGGTAAGGGCCATTTCCCTGGGCCGATAACGCAGAAGGATGAAAGGCATCATTGGTATTACAGTATCCCGTTAGTTCCGCATATATCTTTTTGCCGGCCGCCGCGCTGGCGCTTCTAGGATCGGACGCTCTCGCGTCCAAATTCCTGCCATGCCCGACCGCAGCGCTGGCGCTTCTAGGATCGGACGCTCTCGCGTCCTCTCCCTCCAGCACAAGAAAGGCCGCCCCTTCCCCAAGATTCAGTCCTGACCTGTCCCGGTCAAAAGGCCGGCAGTGGCCGGTCGACAGTATCTGCAGCGCATTGAAACCATTAATAGTAAATTTGGCCAGACTATCCGTTCCCCCCACAATGGCCCTGGAAGCCAGCCCATTCCTGATCAGCCTTGCCCCAAATTGTATGGCATTGGCGGATGATGAACAAGCAGTATTGATCGTGGTAGCAAAACCCTGCATATGATAGCGATCCTGCAGGTACATGTGCACCGATGCGCAATCATAAGAAGAAAGATAGGCCGATCCTTCGCAGGAGCCAATGGTGTCCCGGTAGAGTTCATCCGTCAGACACATTCCGCCGACGGTAGTGGCGCCGACCAGCACAGTCGTGGGATCACGGAGCTCCCGATCGGTCAGGCCGGCATCCGCTATGGCCTCTGTAAAAGCATGCAGCGCAAGTAAAGTGGTACGGGTAATGCCCGGATCGGTCACCTCGAATTTTTCCTTGAGTTCATCGGTGGCGATAAGGACTTCGCCGAAAGGTAAAATACCGGCATAACGGGTAGGCAAATGTCGGGACAAAATAATACCTGCTTTTCCGGCCTTAAGGGCCGACCGGTTCTCGGCCAGGGAATTTCCTACAGCACTGATGATGCCCATGCCCGTAATGAAAACCCTGCTCACAGTCGCTGAATTTATTTGGTTCTGTTTTTTTCGATGTAATCGACCATGGAATTAACGTCGACCAGTACCTTACGTCCGTCTTTGAGGTCTTTGATGACGATCCCGTATCCCCGGTTGAGAAGCACGATCAGCTCGAGGCTATCGATGGAGTCCAGCCCCAGACCTTCGCCAAATAAAGGTTTATCGTCCTGGATATCGTCCGCAGTGATATCAGTTAAATTCAGGAACTGTATGATCTGCTGTTTTAGTTGTTGTTTTAATTGCGCTGTTTCCATGATATTCGTCAAATCAGATTTTTTCTTTTCAGTCCCCAAAGCATAACACCTTGTAAACCTGCAATAATGATCAATAAAGATAACACATTTGACCAAACATCTTTTAGTTTTCCCTGCTCTAAGAACAACCCGTAATAGGCCTCCAGACACCAATGCAATGGAGATAATTTCATGGCCGTTTGAAAATTACCGGGCATAGCAAAGTCGGGCACCATCAGGCCTCCGATGGCCGCGAGAATGACGATGGACAAGGCGCCGAACCCATTGGCCTGTTCCTCCGTCTGCGCGAAAACGCCGATGCAGATGGCATAGCTGACTGCACACCAGCCGCAAAGCAGCGACAGGAAGATAAGGCCTGCCCAGTCGGTGGGCAGGTTCAGCTTCGGCAGCCCCAGCAAGGGGAACAGCCAGACGCCGACCGCAAAGATCGATGCCGCCTGCATCATCGTAACGCCTAAGTAAGTGATCTGTTTGGATAATATGGCCACCAGATAGTTGGTAGGCAGTGTTTTTAGTCTGATAAAACTACCGTTAAGCTTCTCCCGAACGATGCCGCTGCCCAGCGAAACGACGACAAAGAACATGGAAAAGATCGTCCAGGCCGGTACATTATGCTGAGAGGCATTAGGCGTGCTCCTGTCACCATTGCGAGACACGGGAATCTCGCTGATCTTTGCCCGCCGGGTCATCAGCTCATTTTCCAGCGTATCGGGTAATTCCTTTTCATTGATGGAAAAATAAAGGGTCCTTAGCAACTGTCTGCTTTCGACTAATTGTAAGGCGCTGTATATCGCACCCTGGGCGGAACGTCGGAAAGTTTCCTGTAGGATAGGGTGGTAGTAGAGGGTGATCGGCATGCCGTCGGCATCACTTTCGCCCTTTCCACGGACGTCTGCTTTGCCATCCCGGTCGTAAGCCCCGCCCGTGCTGTCTCCCAAGCCAAAACTGTTCAGGGCCTTGCCCAACAGGCTTTTTGTCCTGACCGCCATTTGCGCGGAGAAATCCGGCGGCACCACCACCGCCAGGTAAGCATCTTTCTTCTGCAGGCGATCCCTAATCGATTGGTCGTTCTGATCGGCCGGAACCAGCTGTACCGTGAACAGACCTACCGTATCGAGGGTCCGGATGAACTGACGGCTTGAGGCTCCCGTATCCCGATTGCACACGAGCAGTGGCACCCTATTTTTATTGATGAGCTCAAACGTATTGTTCTGAATGCTGGTCACGATCAGCACCAGCAGCACGGGCATGATGAATAGAAAAGTTATTCCCACCTTATCCCGGCTTAATACGCGAACGTCTTTCTGTATGGTGGCCCAGAGTCTATACACTTTGATCCCTGTAATTTTTACCTGTCAAATGAAGAAATAATCCTTCCAATCCCTCCTGCCCATGTTCGGAAAGTAGGTTATCGGGATCGCCATGAACGATGATCCTGCCTTGGTCGATCAGCGCGATCCTGTCGCAGAGGTCTTCCGCTTCGCTCAGCTGATGAGAAGTGTAAATGAGGGTGGTGCCTTCAGCATTCAATTGCTTAAGGTACTGAATGATGGCATGCCTTGTCTGGACATCGACGCCAACAGTCGGTTCATCCAGGAATAACAACGGCGGCTCATGGATGACCCCTATGGCCAGATTCACCCTTCGCTTCATTCCGCCCGAAAAATCTTTCACTTTTTTATCCCGCACGGCAGTGAGCCCGAGTATGTCCAGCAATTCACTGGTCCTTTTTCGGATGACGGTCGAAGACAGACCCGACCATGCGCCGAAGAACGCAAGGTTTTCGACTGGACTCAGCTCGTGATAAAAGGAGAAATCCTGGGGAACGAATCCAAAAAGAAAATTGACGGACGATTTATGCTTTTTGATTTCTTTACCCAGCAGCCGGATATGGCCGCCGGATGGGGTCAGCAGCCCTGTCATCAGGTTCATGAGGGTCGTCTTGCCCGCTCCGTTGGGACCGAATAGCCCAAATCGGCTGCCTGCTTCGATCATCAGGTTAAAGTCAGAGAATAAGCCGGACTGTCCCGAATAACCGAAGAAAAGCTCGTTGATCTGTATCGCCGGGCTCATAGTTGCCATTTGATTTTTGCCAATGCTGTAAATGCCTGTTTTTCCACTTCTGCTATTTCGAAGAGATAATCGCCTATCCGGTTAAAATCTTCCTGGCTGCCCAGTCTGCCTTTGTAAATGCCGGCCGCTTCGACAGCTGCCGTTCGCCAGAGATCTCCCGACTTCGTAAACGATGCGGAAACGGCCGGAAGGATATCGTCCAGGTAAAAGCCGTACGCCTCCTGCAAAAAGGCGGCATAGATATAACGGAATCCGCCCCCTCCCGTCCCGATCTCTTCCTGCATGCGGACCAGTTGCGCAAGGTATAGCCCTGCCTTTTTTGTCCCCAGGGAATCCCGCCATTTTTTTATTCTCCTGCCGGTGTACCGGATGCCGCTGACACCCGCAAACGGGCCGGGAATATGCAGCATATCGCGGATATTCCGGGTGATTCCGCTTTTGATCGCACGCCTGATGGTGTCATCTGTGATCGGCCGGCTGGCGATAGGGTAATAGATCTGCCCCTTTGGCGCCAACACCCCCCGCGCAAATCTTACCCGCTCTAATTCATAGGCGGACATCGACTCCGTATTTTCCATGACAGGATCACTGATGAGATAGCGATCCTGCTCCTTACCGTAAACGATCAGATTATGGGCATTGAAATGAAATCGGTATTCCTTCGGAAAATAAGGCAGGTAATAGACACCCACCTGGCAACCTACCGCGTGTCCGTTGGCAAGACACTGTTCGAGGAATTCCTGCGCGCGTGCCTTCGTCCGGAATCTTTTTCGTAAGACGGTAATGCCCAAGGCACGGCAGGTTCGTTTGAAGATGAGTCCTGGCATAGTCCTATAGGCGAATGCCGGACCATTGTTGACCTTCAGCAACGGTATATAAGTAAAGAACAGCCCCGACCCGATACCGAATGCCAGGGGCTCCGTTATCTCGCCGATACCGATATTTTTCAGCAGGCTTACCGTCACGCCATTTTCGCAGTGCGCAGCCTGAATATGTTTGAACTCAATCTGCATGTACGTTGAGGCTATTAAGGTCAGCAACGGAAATGTCGAAAACGTCGGCATAGCGACGAAGTGTCCGGTCGGATAATTTTTTAAAGACCGCCGGTCGGAGATGTCTTTTGATCTGCCATTGCCAAAACCGGCTATAGCCCGACAGCACTTTTATATCCATGAGTTTCAGCTCCATAAAATACAATAGAGGGCTTGCCTCCCCACGCAGGACCCTGGCTTTAGCGGCCTCTACCCGTTCGCCGATATCCTGCCAGGCAGCATCGAGCGCGCTGATCTTTACATCCCAGCCCTGGCTGAGCTCGGTAGTATATTTCCCTGCGGCGTCCGTGGCATAGCAGACCTCCTTAGTGATCTTGCCGAGGGAACTCAGATCCTGGGGAACCTCTTCCTTTTTCATAAAAATTCATTTTACCGGCCACATGGGGGTGTCGGCTAACACACGGTCAGCATAGCATACATATACGAGAACCGAGAGCTTTCCGGCACCAGCAACAAAATCTTTTCTCCTTTTTTCAGCCTTCCGCTATGAAACAACTCATGCACCATCAGGTAGACCGATGCTGCCCCGACATTTCCCATGGTACTCAAATTCACAAACCATTTTTCGTAAGGGATACTGGCGCCATGCAAGGCGATCTGTTCGAATATCTTGGGCTTGAAAAATTCACTGGACATATGCGGCAGAAAGTAATCGATATCGTTCGCATCCAATCCTTTCTTGTCGAAAATTTCTTTTATCCTCTTCGCTCCCAGCGGCACTACATTATTACTGAGCAAGGCTATATCCTGCTTGATGCTTAATATAGACTTGCTGATGATCTCTTCCGGTGAATAATCAAGATAGCTTTTCAGAGTTCCGTCCGGCTGCTTTTCACTGGCCATATACATACACGTCTCCATTTCATTGGCATAGCTGGCGCCCTCAATCCATTCTACCCGGAGACTTAAGCCTTTGTCATTAGGTTTGTCCGACAGCAAAAACGCGGCAGCGCCATCCGACAGCATCCAGCGTAAAAACTCTTTATCAAAAGCGATAAAGGGATTTTCGTTCAGCTCTTTCAATTTTTGTGCCTCTTCCTCGAAGACATGAGAGACCAGCGAAGCGGAGAACCGTTCGGACCCGGTGGCGACCGCCAGGTGGACATCGCCTGTCCTGACCGCCATGTAGGCATATTTAAAAGCGTGCATCCCCGCACAGCATACGCCGGAAGGTGAAACGACTTCGATAGCCTCCGCCTCCGGCAGCCATCCATGCGCCATGACGCCATGGGAAGGCATCATCTGGTCGGGAGAAGAAGTGCCGCAGGACAATAGCTCTACGTCTTTTATTTTTTCAGGATTGTCTTTGAAAAGGGCCTTTACCGCCAGTGCAGTCATCTGAGCATTGGTATGAGTTGCTTTCCCCTCTTTGGTCAGTGCGTAATACCTGGTTTTAATGCCATTGTTCCGCAAGACGATCTTTTTGGATTTGGAAGGTTTGTCATTGATATAGCCCAGGTATTCTTCCATCTCCTCACTCGGGACAGGATCGTTAGGCATGAAGATAGAAGTATCAGTAATATAAACCGGGGGAAGCGACATATCTATTGGATTAGTTCAGCGATAAATAATACTGCTTTTTAGCATTTATACGTTTAGACGAAAATGGCCTGATCAATACCGCATCTACGGCAAGCATGACAGGCGCAGCAACAAACAGTGAAAATAGCAGATAATATTTGAATACTGCCAGCCACTGCCGCCTTTTTTTCTTTTTCACAATAAAGTTGGCCCATACTACATAGGTAGGTATCGCCTTGGATTCCAGCAACAATAAGGAATATCTCGTGTTGACCGCTTTTTGCCGGATCAATTCTTCCTGCAGGCCATCCCATTGGTCACTCTGCAGGTGAGGCAACAGCAATGCGCCAAATACCCCGCAGTGGGCAATGTCTGCCGCAGATACACCCGGGTAAGGAAAAATATTCAGATACCTGTCCTTCTTACCGCGTAATAGCCAATGAAAGATCGTGACGAAACTGATATGGTTTACATGCCTGTCGATGAGTGCAATATTACCGACCAGCCTGGCGCCCGCCTCCCGGAGCGTTTTTTTTACTTCCAGAAAAGTATTGAGCCACATGTTTCTTGCCCCGGTGATCGTAATGACCGGGGTATCACGCACCACGCCCCGGAAAGCGGGATGGTGCAACAAGGAATTGACCGGAATACTCGGATATAAGAACCATGCCTGGTATCCCAGCACAATCAGATCATACGCCTTCTCTTTCAGGGTAAAGGGCTCCAGTTCGGCCGTTACGCCCAGGACACAATCAGGCATGACGGAATAAAACCGCTCGGCACTCCACGGGAAGGGATACCCTTTCACCAGTTGGATAGCGACCTTTTCAACAGATGCACCCGCCTCGACCAGTGGAGCGGTCAGGCAGTCGGCGATGTCGGCTAATTGTCCCGACTGCGAATAGTAGATCACCAATACTTTTTTACTCATTCAGATCTTTTACGTGTAGTAGCTTTGAATGTTTACTATAATCCAGGATGGCCTTCTGCACGGCCGGTGGCAAATCCCTGAAAGCGCGGTAAACGTCCTGGCTGTCTGTATCCCTGTCCTTGTCGTAGTGAACGAATTTCGGCACATGTTCCTGGATGATCAGCCGGAGAAAATGGTATTCCCCGTTACTGCTGTCTTTTGCCAGTGCAGCTTCCAGTTTGTGATAACCCGTCTTAAAGGAGGTTATTTTCTCGTACGGCGGGATCGGTAGTCCGGCCTTTCTCATCAGCAGAGCCCCTTCATATGCTTCCTTCTCCTTCGTGGATGATGATTCAATGAGCGCTAATTCCTGATTCATTTCCCTTAGTTTGCTCGATGCGAGCACGGAATAAAAATTAGCTTTATCAAAGGTCTGGAACAAGATCCCGGACCTTTCAACCACTCCGAACAATAACGAAAAAGGGGTAAAAAGGATCAATAATTTCATTGCCTCTCGGTAATGGGACAAATATAAAGAATAAGCGATCTTCAACATATAAATAATTAACTTTCATTACCTTTGCAGGTCATTTGAGAGAGGACTCAGACACCTATCAGACACCTATTTTACATCCGGTAAATGAATAAACAATTTTTGGATCGGTGGGCTATCATCCTGGGCGGCTCTAGTGGTTTTGGCTTCGCTGCAGCAGAAAAGCTGGCTGCCCATGGCATGAACATTGCTGTCCTCTACCGGGAAACAAGTGCCGCAGAACGTTTGCTGAAAGAGAAGTTCACCCGGATAGCCGCTACAGCCGGCGTCATCATCGATACTTACAATACAAATGCGCTCGACACGACTTCGAGAGCGTCTTTCCTGCAACAGTTTGCGGCCAGGACCGGTCGCCAGCATAGCGTTAGGCTCTTGCTGCATTCTATAGCAAGAGGCAATCTGAAACCTCTGGTGGATTTTCCCGAGGTGGCTTCAGCATCGGGGGGAGACGACTCGTCGACCCTCTCCGTTGATGATATCCGCTTTACCACCTATGCTATGTCCACCAGCCTGTTGGATTGGACAAGATCATTGCTACAGGAAGGACATTTTTGTGCTGATGCAAGGATCATCGGTTTGACCAGCGAAGGAGCCCACAAATATTGGGATGGCTATGCTGCCGTTTCGATAGCTAAAGCCTCATTGGAAAGCCTGGTCACTTACATGGCGGTGGAGTTAGGTAAATACGGATTGAAAACCAACCTTATACAAGCTGGGATTTCCGAGACTCCTTCATTAAAAAAAATTCCTTCCAGCGAAGAGCTGCTCGAACTGGCCGGACGGAGAAATCCATTGGGAAGGACGACGAGACCGGAAGACGTTGCCAATGCTATCTATCTGCTTTGTACGGATGAGGCATCCTGGATCAATGGCTCCATTATACCCGTCGATGGAGGCGAACATTGCCGGTAAGTCGATCGGTGCCAGCTCAACCCGTGTATATAGCCAGCCCAACCTGCGTATATAGTTTATGAAGTATCAGTATATTCTCGATCATCTGCCGTATAAATCTTCCTTTCGTTTTGTGGATGAGATCTCCCACCTGGATAAGGATAGGGTCGTGGGTCACTACACTTTAAAGGCAGATGCTTTTTTTTATGAAGACCATTTTCCCGGCAACCCGGTCACCCCTGGCGCTATCGTGACGGAAATCATGGCGCAGATCGGCTTAGTGGTTTTGGGTATTTACCTCGTCGTTGGCCCGGAGGAAGCTGCGCGCGCGGGGACCGCTTCCGATGCCTCGTCGGACATAGCTTCCGGCAGCGGTGACCCTGTCTTCCCATTATTCACTTCCGTAGACATATCGTTTAACAAAATCGTCTTACCGGGACAGAAAATAACGGTAATTTCCCAAAAAGAATATTTTCGCTTTGGCAAGCTGAAATGCCGGGTGGAAATGCTGGACGCGGCCGGAGACCGGATCGCCAAAGGAGTTTTTTCAGGCATTGTCAGGAACATAACTAAATGAAAAATACGATAGAATGAGTCGACGCGTGGTCATTACAGGATTAGGGGTAGTAGCTCCCAATGGCGTTGGCGTTCCGGAATTTTTGGCCTCGATCCGCCAGGGTGTGTCCGGCATAAGATATCAGCCTTCCTACAAGGACCTTCATTTTAACAGCCAGGTATCGGGTATTCCCCAATTTAACTGGGAACGGTTGAAGAATTACGTTTCTGAGATCACCTTTCACGGGCTGCAGGGGCATGCGCTGGGCTATGGGATCATGGCTGCCCTCGATGCGTGGACCGACGCCGGCAATGCCGTAGGCGGCAGCGACACATTGTGGGATACGGGTTGTGTCTTCGGCAGTAGTGTATCGGAATGTGATGTCGTCAAAAAGATCATCACCCGGGTGGATGCGGGGGAAGCCAAAAAGCTGGGTTCCCGGGTGATCGAGCAGATGATGAACAGCAGCATAACTGCTTACATCTCAGGAAGATTAGGTCTCGGGAACCGCATTGTCGCCACGTCGGCAGCCTGTGCTACCGGCACCCAGGCGATCCTCATGGGCTATGAATATATTCAGCAGGGGGTGGCCAAACGGATGGTCGTAGGCAGCAGCGAACATGTGGACCCCTATATTTTTGGCGCCTTTGACTCGATGCGGATCCTGTCGAGGAAATTTAACCACGCTCCTGAGCAGGCTTCCCGGCCGATGAGCCTGTCGGCTGGCGGTTTCGTTCCCGGTTCGGGATCGGGGGCGCTGGTC
This sequence comes from Puia dinghuensis, assembly GCA_026225275.1. Classification (GTDB taxonomy): domain Bacteria; phylum Bacteroidota; class Bacteroidia; order Chitinophagales; family Chitinophagaceae; genus Puia; species Puia dinghuensis_B. The sequence goes on along the minus strand of JAMFSL010000097.1, from coordinate 6,612 downwards.
CTCGAAGACCTGGATTTTGCGCTGAGCCGCAATGCTAAAATCTATGCCGAATTGTTGGGAGGTGCCTGTAACTCAGGGGGTCAGCGCAACGGCGGCTCCATGACCGCACCAGCTGCTCCCGGGGTCATCAGGTGTATATCGGACGCAGTGGCGAACGCGGGCGTCAATCCTGACTCCATTGACCTGATCAGCGGCCATCTGACCGCCACCGCCGCCGATACCCTGGAAATTCAGAATTGGTGCTTGGCACTTGGTAGAAATGGTCGTAATTTCCCGCCGGTCAATTCATTGAAATCGATGATCGGCCATTCTTTGAGTGCGGCGGGGTCTATAGAATCGGTGGCTGCAGTTTTGCAGATCATACACCAGTTCGTGCACCCCAATATCAACCTCGAAGATCCTAATCCCGAGATTTTACGACAGATCGATATCGGGTGTTTACCGACGACCATGGTAGAAAGGGAGATCAGGACGGTCGCCAAAGCGAACTTTGGCTTCGGAGACGTAAACGCGTGTTTAATTTTTTCAAAATATAATCAAAATGGATAGACGGACAATCTTGGAAGAACTTAAAAAGGTGTTGTACCCTTATACTGAAAATAAGGAACTGTTGCAGAATATCGACGATCATACCAACCTTGTTAAGGACTTAAAGATTAATTCAGCCAACCTTGTCGATATTATTATTGATGCAGAGGCAAAATATAATATTGAAATTGATTTTGATTCGGCAGAAAAAATAATCACTGTCGGTAATTGCATCGATGCGATTGCCGAGAAAATAAAATAATGAGCGCCCCGATCCCTCACCAACAACCCATTGCCAGCACCGGCAATGATATCGTAGACCTCTCAGCTACCGATCCGCAGCGGACATCCAGCTATCGGTTTTATTCCAGGATCATTTCCGGGGAAGAAAAGACACTCTACGATCAATTGGGGGGACTGCCTTTCGACAATTATGTCTGGTTATTATGGTCCATCAAGGAATCGGTGTACAAATACACGAGCAGGACAGACACCGCGCTCGTATTTGCACCGTTGACCATTCCCGTCCTGCATCTCGATCCTCCCTCCGGGGATGGTTTTTACAAAAGCATGGTCATTTACGGATCCGAAATGCTCTATTCCCGGTCCATCATTACCAACAGGCTGATCGTTACCGTGGTCAGCAATGATGAGAATTTTGACCGCACCTGGTGGGGGTTTCGTCCTATCGATGAGGCGGGATACGCCGATCAATCGGCAGAGGTCAGAACATTTGCCCTGGGCAAACTGCATTCCGCCCTTTTACGGACCGATCTCAGGATAGAAAAATCAGCCGCCGGATACCCGGTCCTGCTGGATGGCAAAGGGCCGCTGGACATCCCCCTTTCGCTCGCCCATCATGGCCATTTTATAGCCTATTCCTATCGACTGCCGCCTGACCCGCCAGTGCCGTCATCCCGGTCAGCCATTCTGAAACTGGCAGTCTTGTTCCCGAATAATTCCCTGAACAGGAAATCCGCCGCAAACTGACCTGCCTCCAGCCACCTCTTTTTCGTCGGGCCGCTGATGAAGAAGGGATTAAAATGTTTTTGCAATTCATGTGAATAGTCATCGTAGGTCTTCAGTTGATTGGGGATATGCAGGGAATCGGCTGTGTGGTGGATGGCAAAGCTGCCATATAGCGGATAACCTTTATGATCATAAGGCACGATCCCGTCCTTTTTACCGTGAACACTGACAATCGGCACCCGGGCATTTTGCAGCCAGTTGGTGCTGAAGATACCACCCCAGAAATTGACTACCGCGGCAATATGGCCGGCGTCGATAGCCTGCGAAGCGAGGCTTGAATCTTTGTTGCCGATCAGGTGCAGCATTTCGGCATTGCTGCTGTAGGCTGCCTGTAATGCGATCATTCCCCCCGCGGAATTGCCCGCCAGTACGATCCGGTTGGTGTCGATTCGCAGCCGGCCGGCATTTGCCTTGAACCAGGCGATAGCTGTTTGCGCATCGTGCACAGCGTCGTAACAACCTTTCACCAGGTCATTGAAGTGAAAGCGCAGATCTTTACTGCCCATCCGGTAATTGATGGCCGCGCAGATATATCCCCGGTGGGCAAAGGTGGTACTCCATAATTGGATCCCTGTGGCTTCTTTGGACCCGAATTTGAAACCGCCTCCATGCATCCAGATGATGAGGGGCCGAAGACCGGTGCCATCACCGGTAGGCTGATAAAGGTCGAAAAGAGTGGAACGGCTAACGCTGCCATAGGACAGGTTGCGCTCTACAGTGATAGTCGAAAAAACATCGTCTTTATATTTGATCGGTTGGCTCATTTGTGCGCAGGCAGGGAAAGTCATATAAAGCGTAATACAGCCGAATAAAATATATTTGAGCATTAATATTCAATTTATGACTCTTTTCTCAAAGATCATTGCCGGTCAGATTCCCTCATATACGATCGCGGAGGACGATCAGTTCTTTGCTTTCCTGGATATCTTTCCGCTGCGGGAGGGACATACCCTGGTTGTTCCTAAGCTGGAAGTCGACAAGTTCTTCGATGTGCCTGACGCCTACCTGGCGAAGATGCTGTTGTTCGCCAAGCCTATCGCCAAAGCCATTGAAAAGGCCTTCCCCTGTGACCGTTGCGGTCTGTCCGTCATCGGGCTGGAAGTGCCTCATGCGCACCTTCATCTCGTGCCCATCGACCGGGCCGACGATCTGAATTTCACCCGGGGAAAGTTGCAATTGACACCCGCACAGCTGGAGGCAGCGCGGGATAAAATCCTTCAACACTTTTAAAGATCACGTACTTTGCCAGGGTTTTGCCGGACGAAGTCTTCCCAGCTGCCGGGCTTGTTACGCCGTTGCTTCTTCGTGGCTGCGGCGGTGACGTCGCTGTTGATCTTCTCTGCGGTCTGGTATTGAAAGTGATGACAGACGGCTACCGCCAGGGCGTCACTGGCGTCATAGGCGGGGGTATCCTGTTCCAGTTGAAGGATATGCTGCAGCATCTTCCAAACCTGTTCCTTTTCCGAATTGCCGTTGCCTGTGATGGATTGTTTGACTTTTTTCGGGGAGTATTCCGTCACGGGCAGGCCGGCTTGCATAGCGGCCGCGATAGCCACTCCCTGTGCTCTGCCGAGCTTCAGCATACTTTGCACGTTTTTCCCGAAAAAGGGCGCTTCAATGGCGAAGTCTCCCGCGTCGAACCGCTCGATGAGCTCCTGCACCTTCTGATGGATAAGCCTTAGCCGTTCATGGCCATCCTTGTAGGCGGGTAGCCTGAGTACGCCCATGTCGACCATATGCAGCTGGCTGCCATTGGATCGGACCAGCCCGTATCCCATCACGACAGTGCCGGGATCGATACCCAGAATTATTTTAGCCGCATTTTGCATCAGGAAGAGTATTTTTGAAGCCGATTGATCGTCCTTTGAACAAAAATATCAAAATAATAGGCAACTCCAAGCAAAACAGCGGCCGGCTTACTCTATCTTATGTGCTGGGTCCTCTGGTATTCCTTTTACTGGTCTGGTTCATCGGCTGGCAGATCGTTCACCAGCCCGACTGGCGGACGTCCATGGATCAGGTCTTGCATGCGATCGTTGGGCCCGGCCAGTGGAGGATTTGGCTGGTTATTATTTTAATGCCTGTCAATTGGGGGATAGAGGCTCGTAAATGGCAGCTGGCTTTGAGGCCCGTGGGCGGAATATCCTTTACCGATGCATTCAAGGCCGTCTTCACGGGGACAACCCTGGCGTCTTTTACCCCCAACCGCATGGGCGAATATTTGGGCCGTATTTTATATGTCAAAGAAGGTCATCGGATCGCCGCCATATCCCTGACGATGGTATGTAGTATCTCTCAATTGCTGATCACGCTGGTCATTGGGGCGGCAGGTCTCTATTATATTCATCCTTTTTTATATGGGCAGGCACACCATGACCCTACGTTGAAGTGGGGTTTTACCATGCTGGCGGTCGGCGTAGGGGTATTATTTGCAGGATTGGCCTTTCTTTATTTCAGACTTCCTCAGGTTGCCTTGCATCTGTCCCGGTTCTCCTGGATCCGGAAGATCGGCGCTTTCATAAAAGTTTTAGAAAATTTCAATACGAACATCTTATTGAGAATATTGTTCTTATCTTTTGCCCGGTATATTGTGTTTATGATTCAATATAGCCTGGTTTTTCCCGTTTTTGGGATATTCCTTAGTTTTAACCAGGTTTGGGGTGGGATGAGTGTTGTTTTCCTGGTAATGGCTGTAATCCCTACATTTACTTTCCTGACGGAATTAGGGTTAAGGTGGGGAGCTAGCATCCAGGTGCTGGAAATATTTAGCGCCAATACTGTCGGAATCTTTGCTGCCTCCTTTGCCATATGGTTGATTAATCTGGTCGTACCGGCTTTGCTGGGAAGTTTGTTAATTGTAAGCATCAAATTTTTTAAAAGCAGATGAGAGCATTTATTACGGTCTGTATCTTGTTGCTAACGGGTATATCTTTTTCATTATGGGCCGGAAATCCGCATGACGGTCATCGGACGGCGCGACGGACGGGGGATTCACTCAGCCAGAAGCAGGACACGGGTGTTCAGACCGCCGATGACTTTTGTAGGGCCGTTCATAATACCGCTTTTCAGGCTGGCGAAGTATTGACTTACCGGGTCTATTATGCGGTGGCCGCCGTTTATATTGCCGCGGGGGAAGCCAGTTTCACGACTACGCTCGAGCGATTCAATAATAAGGATGTCTACCATGTGGTTGGCGAAGGGAAAACCTACAGCTTCGAGGATAAGTTTTTCAGGGTACGCGATAGGTACGAATCGTATATCGATACCGCCACCCTGCAGCCTTATAAGTTCATCCGCACTGTCGATGAGGGGGGCTATAAGACCAACGAGAATGTCACTTTCATCAAAGCCGCTAATACGGCGATCACCAGCCAGGGTGTATTCAAGGTGCCGGATTGTATCCAGGACGTGCTGAGCGCCATCTTCTATGCCCGTAATATTGATTTCAACCACCATCAGGCAGGGGACAAGATACCCTTCTATATGTTTCTCGACAGGCAGGTCTATCCTCTCTACATCCGTTACCTGGGCAAAGAAACGATCCGAACGAAATACGGCAAATTCCATGCGATCAAATTCAGGCCCCTTCTTGTCAAAGGTACGATGTTCGAAGGCGGCGAAAAAATGACCGTGTGGGTATCCGACGATCCCAATCATATCGCGCTCCGTATCGAAAGCCCCATCTCTGTCGGAAAGGTGTCAGTGGATATGAGCTATTACCGGAATTTACGCTATCCGCTGAGTTCGCTGATTGATTTGTAGTGGCGCCTTTACTCCACACCAACCTTATCCAAATAATAGACACACGCCGCTTTCCTTTCAGCAGTCACGCTTTCCGACTCGCCTTGCATGATCACCCTCTCCAGGAATGGCCGATGCGCATCCCCCCAGCAATTCATCGCATCGATGATAGGCATCAGCGATTCCCCCAAGGGAGTCAGCGAGTATTCTACGCGCAAAGGCAGTTCATGATAGACCTTCTTGGAAACGACACCGTGTTCTTCCAATTCCTTCAGCTGTAAATTCAGCACCCTCTTGGTCGCATCCGGAAGGGCCTTTTGTATATCACTAGGCCGCTTGATCCCCTCCGCTATGGCAAAAAGAAGATTCGGCTTCCATTTCCCGTTCAATACTTCCCGGGTAAGATGCAGACCACAATGCAGGGGTAGCGGAATTTTTCGAATGTACATACGAAATGTTTCCACAAAAGTACCCCCAATCCAGAAATATTCCCCCGGGGATTAAATTATCCCCCGCCGAATCCTTTTACCCTTATTGTCCGGCATCTCCGGGCGCCGCAATTTTGTGCGAAAGAAAATCATATGTCTCATCCCGAACAGCCTCTGTTGACCCGCTACTTACTCGGCGATATGCCGTTGACCAATAAAATTGTCATGGCTTCGATGACCCGTTGCCGAACAACTAACAAGGATCTTATTCCCAATGATTTGCAGGTCACTTATTATGAGCAGCGGGCCAGCGCCGGCCTCATCCTGACGGAAAGCGCATGGGTAAGCAAAAGAGCCATCGGCTTCATGAACGTTCCCGGTATCTTCACGCAGGAACAGGCTGAAGGTTGGAAGAAGGTTACGGACGCCGTCCACGCAAAACAGGGAAAGATATTCCTGCAAATAGGCCACATCGGTTCCGTCTCCCATCCTGACTATTTCGAAGGCGAACTGCCTTTGGGGCCATCGGCCATCAATCCCCAGGAAAAATCCTTTACTCCTGATGGATTCAAAGATACCGTCACACCAAGAGCTTTTACCCTCGCGCAGATCCGCGAGACGATCGGCGAATACCAACAGGCTGCCGTCAATGCCAAAGCTGCCGGTTTTGACGGGATTGAAGTGCACGCTCAAATTTTTACGCTGATCCCCCAGTTCTTAAGCGAGGCAACCAATCAGCGGACTGATGAGTATGGAGGCAGCATCGAAAATCGTAGCAGGATTGTCTTTGATATCCTCGATGCGATAAAAAAGGTATATCCCGCTAACCGCATAGGCATTAAGTTCACTCCCGCGGCTTTTAATCCGGGTATCCTCAAGCCTGATC
>JAMFSL010000096.1 GCA_026225275.1 Puia dinghuensis | reverse complement strand
GCGAAGGATAGGAACGAGGAAGAGCGAGGAACGTATCCGAGCGAAGGCGAAGGATAGGAACGAGGAAGAGCGAGGAACGTATCCGAGCGAAGGCGAAGGATAGGAACGAGGAAGAGCGAGGAACGTATCCGAGCGAAGGCGAAGGATAGGAACGAGGAAGAGCGAGGAACGAAGCTCTGACGAAGTTCGCCGACGAAGTTCGCCGACGAAGTTCTTAATGTCCGAAGCAAAAGCGGCATGTTAACCCAAACGCATCCGGAACGAAGTTGATGCTGGGCGCGAAGTCGAGTTCCGGCTTCCAGTCCAGAGAAAGATTGACAGGGGCGTTTGTAAACTTATAATCCAGCCCGATGACGCCGGTAGGGCCGAACCAGGTCTGTCCGGACTCGAACCCGAGATAAGCGCCGCCGCCATAGTAAAAAGTAAAGGCGGGGATGCCGCCGATCAGCTGATGTCTTTCATAGAGGCCGCCGACCCCTACGCGGGAACCGAAAGACAGCAATCCTTCAATGGCATTCGCTTCGTCCATAAAATATTTGACACTGAGGGAATTGTTGAGGGTGGGAGCGGCTGTACTGAATCGTATACCCACCGCCAGCTTATAGCCCTGTTCGGACGACTGGTCCTGTGCAGACACATGATTATACAGGCCACTGACGGTCAAAAAGACCAGGCAAAGGATGATGATCCGCATGTCAAAATTGTTTTAGGTCCAAGGGGAACGAAAATAACCTCTTTACCGGGATATCATTCCTGTTAGAACTTTCTTAAAATCAGGGCGGCTCTTCGGCGGGTCGGGTTGATGAGTTCTTGTTCTGGCCTATGGATGTTTTTTGGCTACTGGCTTTGGTTTGACGATCGGTATCGTTGGAATAGCCGTTTTCTGCGAGGGTGTCGCCAGAATAGCTTCTCTTTCCGCCTCTTCGAATTCCTGGTCTGCGTTGGGGTTTTTGATAGACTCGAAGAGCTCCTGTTTGGACTTCGGGCGTCGTTTCTCCTGCCATTTAAATCCGCGCAGGACCATCTCGTCGAAATTGACCTTGTGCATGGGGATCACCGAGCCTTCGGCATCATTGCGGAGGATAACCCTGTTTAGTTCCTTGCCCTTGGGTTTTCCCGCTGAGTCCAATGCCACGTTTCCTAAAGAATCCATTTTGGGAGCGAAGACCATATCGATGATGTCGGCATGCGAACGGTTGACTCCTGTATAGGCCTTATCATCGCCCGCCATATAATAGATGCTTTCTGCATTGCCTTTGGCGCGGATATAATGGATGTCGCCATTTTCGAAAAAACAGTTGATGGTAGTACCCTTGAGCTGGTTGTAGAAGAGCTTCGCCACCCTGTTGACGGCTAGGGCATTTTCAAAGACATATAATCGCTCGGCCCTTTTATTCTTGGTATAGACGTACATCGTATCGCCGGTGATCTGGTAGTTGCCTGCGCCCCAGGCGACAGGGTTATAATACAGCCGGAAAATGGAATCCTTGGAGGAATAATACAGGCTATCGGATACCGCCTGGAGGGAATCCGAGAAGATCCGGACGTGATGGAACCCGATAATATACCGGATGGTGCTGTCTGTCGGCGGCAGATGGGCGATGCTGTCGGTGTAAGCTTTTTCGGCAATCTCCTCCCGGACGCTATCCTGGTATCGTCGCAGGGCAAAGCTGTCGACGGGTATGGGTAGTCCATGTCCGATCAGGGTACTGTCCTTCCATCCTCCATGCTTAAGACTATCGGCCAGCTTGAGGATTCGCACGGTGTCCCCCCGTCGCAGTGTTCGTGCGATCAACGTATCGGTTTCTATTGCCTTCTTTATACTGTCAGCTGCCTCGCGTATCCTGGCTTTAGCGGCAAAGCCTGCCTTTCGGACGCTGTCTACATAATCCCGTTGTCGTTGTTTTACTGCCTTCGCTGCGGCTTTGACACTATCCCTCGCAGCCCTTAATTTGACTTTGGCGTCGTATTTGGCGTCGTCAATGCTGTCTTTGTGGACCCGGATCTTCTTTTCGATACTATCTTTCACCGCCTGTATTCGCGCTTTCACACTGTCTGATTCGGCTGTGATGAGCGCTTTTTCCAATCGTTCGCGTTTCTTCCCTGTCACCGCGGATTTCGAGGTATCCGCGAGTTGAGCTCTGATCTTCATCGGCTGTGAGCTGTCTTTTCTGACCGGCGGTTTTTTCACCGCCGTGTCCTGCGCTGCCAGCTGCGTCGTGTCAAGCCCGAGTTTGGCCAGGCTGTCGGTGGTAAATCCCAGTCTGCGAAGGCTGTCGAGGCCTAGTTTGGCCAGGCTGTCGGCTACACCGGGCCCCAGGCTGTCGCTGCGGTCCTTGCCCTCGATCTCCGTCGTGTCGAGACCTTTGGCGAAATTCACAGAGTCCCGGTATTTTCTTGCCACATAAACCCGGTGGAGGCTATCGGCCGCGAGTTTTTCCAGGCTGTCGACATAAATGCGATGAAGGCTGTCCTGGTGGGCCAGGATCTTCTGCTCTTTTTCGTAGTCCACCAGGCGGCGGGACATCAGGGTGTCTGCTGTGACATAAATGGAATCCTTGTCTTGCTTGAGTATCAACAGGGGCTGCATTGTCGCGAGGAAAGTATTTTTCTTCCGGTTGTTGATCATATAGTTCGCCAGCAGGCGGATACCCTGTGCCGTGTCACGGTAGTCGGCGTTGCCGGTGGCAATGCTGATACCGGTACTGTCATCGATCTGGACGTTGTCGCCTGTGATGATCTGCGAGCCGTCGGTGATGATCGGCCGCGTGCCGAACTGGGCCTCCTTATTTGCGAGGTCGTAGAATCCTGACCGGGTATGTACCGTCCGGTGGGTGCTGTCCTTGAACTGGATAAAGGTTTCGGTGATGAAGGTAGATTTCTGTGTTACCGTATTATAAAGAAGACTATCTGTGGACAGATCGTATTGGGGATCGCGGAGAATGACGTTATCCTTAAAAATGACATCTTTGGTGTTTTCGAAGTAGACACCCCGGTCACTGGTGAGGACCGATTCCTTGTTGACGATCTTACCGCCATGATTGTAGGTGCCGATCCGGGTATTCATATCATAGTCCAGGTCCTGGGTCGTCAGGACACCTTTACCGTCAGTCAGGGTGACGTTCCTGTCGAAGTGCACCAGCTTCGTATCTAGCAGGTACTTCATGTAGTCGGAGTAGATATTGGTGGAGTCGTTGTCATTGATATGAACATGATCGAAGCATTCGATGTAGTTTTCGTGGGGATTCATGACGAGGCTGTCGCAGTCGATCAGCGTCGTTTCCTGCTGGATCCTGACGTTGCCGACGAGGATAGTGAGGCCCGTTACCGAATCCACCTGTTTGAAGTCGTAATGGTCTGCATTGAGGATCTTCACCAGCTTCATGGTATCACTGCCAGGAGGTGGGGAGCTTGGCTGCACCTGTGCCCGGGCAGGCAGGGTCAGCAAAAGACTGCAGACGAATAATCCTGCTACAGAGGCCAAAAGCCTTCTTTTCATCCGGGGTTTATTTATTAACGGGTTTCGACGCCGAATCGGGCAGCGGCGCCATCAGCGGTCCGCTCTTATCCTTCTTACCGAATACCGAGATATTCACATACCGTTTGGGGTGCAGGCGAAGATCATCCAGAAGGGTATTCATGCTGCGGGTGGTTGCTTCGAGGTTCTGGTACAACCCTTTGTCGTTCATCAGTAGGCCTATCGATCCGTTGTTGCTGTTCAGTTTGGCGACGACGCCCTTCAATTCGTTGATGGTCGACTGCAAGCTGGCCACCGTTTCCGGGATCTTGGCAGCTGCCAGGTTGGATGTCGTTTTTTCGACATTATCGAGGGTCTGGTTGATCTTATCGTTATTCTTCGCCAGGTTGCCCGTGAACTCGTTCATGTGTTTCAGGGACTGTGCCAACTGGCCGGTCTGGGCGTTCAGCAGGACCTGCATCTGGGCCGTCGTGCCGGCCAGGTTACCCATGAGAGCGGCAAAATTATTCTTCAGCCGGGGGTCGAACATCGTACCGATCTGCTCGATAAGGGAATCGAGAGAGGTCAGGGTGCCGCCGAGTTTGAGGATGACAGGGTTAACGCTGGATTCCACCTGGGCGAACAGGTTGGATTTCTGTTTAGTCAACAGGGTATCTCCGTCAGTAAGGTATTGGGTGCTGTCACCTTTGTCGATGACGATGGAAGCCGAGCTAATGATGCCGGAATTGATGACGGCGACCGAATTTTTCGGAATATGGACGTCTTTTTTCATGGTGATCGTCACGACGATCCCCCGACTGAGATCCTTATCCGATGCGTTGATAGCTTCGACGCTGCCGACCTGCAATCCGTCGATGACTACGGCATTGGACAATTCCATGCCTTCCACATTGTCGAAGACGGCATACAATTTTTCACTATGGTGGAACAGACTACTGCCTTTCAGGAAATTAAAGCCCAGGATCAGACCGGCAAGGGCGACGACCGCCAACACGCCGATCTTGGTTTCATTAGCAATTTTCATGCGGAATTTTTTGGTTATTATCCATCGGTAGCGCAAATGTAGGGAAATTGCGGGCTTATCCCCAGAAGACAACGTTAAAAGCCTCAGCGTTGATTAGTGGGATTGCTGTAAGTGGGCTTTGGAGCTTTTGGCGGAGTGTGGGTGGTCGTATCCGTCTCCGGCAGGGGGTGCCCTTCCAGGGTGGCTTTATATCGCTTGAGTGCGCCCACCATAGCCCGGACGAGCTCGTTCTGGCCATCCTCGCTGTTCAGGTATTTTTCTTCCTCCTCATTGCTGAGGAAGCCGGTTTCCAGGAGTACGCTGGGCATGCCTGTCGCCTGCAATACCCGGATGCCTTCATCTCTCTGCAGTACGCCTTCGCTCTGCCGGCCTGCCCTGGTGAATTCATCTTCCGCCAGGGTAGCGAATAGGGCGCTGTTAGCAAAGTATTTTTGTTCGTAGAGTTGTGCCCGCATGACTGCTTCCGGCGAGCTGACGTCGAAGGCGGCGCTGTCTACATTCCCTTCGTTGGAGCTGTCGGAGACCTCATCTCCGCCGCGTTCGTTGATCGCGCTGCCTTTGAAGCCGCTGCGATCGGCTTTCCAGATAAAAGCTTCCGTGCCCTCACGGGTATGTTTGCCCTGATAGCTGTCATAGATAGGCACGCGGTGTCTTTTTTTGCCTTTGCCGACGTATTTATGACCGACGATCCGGTGCACCTCGAAAGGGCCGGCCGGATGTCCATCGTTGTCGCAGTGGATGGCGATGAACAGGTCTGCTTTTGATTTATTGGCCAGCTCGGCACGGTAATTCAGGCCGGCCGCCAGTGCGCTGTGTTTGGTATAGCCCGGCGGAATGTCTGCTCCGATACCCGGCATGATGTCGGTGGTACGGGTGTACACGACCTTCACATTGGGAAATGCCTCCTGGATAGCCGCCCCCAGCTTGAGGGAAATAGCCAGGGCAACGTCTTTTTCCAGGGAGAACAAGCCGCTGGTGCCAGGGTCGAATCCGCCGTGGCCCGGGTCAATAATAATGGTCCGGAGGGCCAGTTTTTGAGTTAGATGAGTCGGGTGATGGGGATCACCGGAATAAAATGAGGTCAGGGTGCAGAAGAGAGCGCCCGTCAACAATATAAGTAGGTGTAATGGGTGTTTCGACATTTTCATTCTCGTCTTTATAGCTATCCCTTTCGGGAGGTGTTTCTGTTTTTTTCGATCGTCTGCTTATAACGCCGGAAGGCGGTGAGGATATTGCTGACGACCTGGTTTTGTCCTCTTTTACTGTTCAGATACAATTCTTCCTCTTTGTTCGTGAGGAAGCCGGTTTCGATCAGTACGCTGGGCATTCCTGTCGCCTGCAGCACTCCGATCCCTACCTGCCTTTGCATCACTCCGCCACTGTGCCGGCCGGCGCCGGCGAATTCTCTTTCAACAAGGGTACCGAATAAGGCGCTGTTGGCAAAATATTTTTTCTCATACAGCTGTCCACGCATCATGGCTTCCGGCCCGGCCATATCGAAAGCGCTGTTATCGCTATCCCCCATATTCTCGCCATTACGCTGGTTGATCGCATCGCCTTTGGGAGCGCTACGGTCGGCTTTCCAGATATAAGACTCCGTGCCGGTCCGGGTATTCTTTACCCAATAGGTCACATAGACCGGCACTTTCTTTTTTTTCTTTCCCCTGCCGGTCGTTTTATAGCCGGTGAGCCGCTGGACGGGATAGTGTCCTGGCGGGTGTCCATCGGAATTGCAATGAATGCAGATGAAAAGATCTCCATGTTGCTTATTAGCTAACTCGGCCCTATAGCGGATGCCGTCCTGGATGGAGGTCTTATTTCCCGGCATGATATCCGTCGTCCGGGTATATACAATTTTCAATTCCGGAAAGGCTTTCTGCAGCGCTTTTCCGAGTTTGAGGGATATCCCCAGCGTGACATCTTTTTCCTTGCTGAACAACCCATGGCATCCGGGATCGAATCCCCCATGGCCCGGGTCTATAATGATGGTGCGGAGTAATGGCTTTTGCGATGGCGGCATCGGATATAAGGACGTCAGACTCAGGAAGATTCCACATAACGTTAACAAGGTGGTCGTCTTTTTGATCATAGTCCTTATATTTTGCCAAATCCATTAATCTTCACATAATCTTACACAATCGTAATGGAGTAATGGCTATTTTTGTCACCGCACACAGGACTAAACGAGCATCCTGCAATTTTTAACAAACGAATAGAATATGGTACCCGGGGATCTAATCGTTGTTTAATAAATGTATGAACAATAACGGACGCAAAATTAGGTCAAAAACTTTACTGATATTGATATTTACTGCCCTATTCTTTTCAGTAACGTTCAATAGTCCTGCAAATTATTCCGCCGTTGGTCGTTTTTGCAAAATCCTAACATCTTCTCCCAATACCGCCCGGAAGGGATCCTCCCATTCCAGCAAGTCCAATGTTCCTTCCCGGATATCTGCATCAAGCGACACCATTCCGACAGGCAGACCCCTGGTTACCCACCGGGTATATGTTGGCCGGGATACTTCTTACACGGATCTGTATGGCGATACTATCCGGTATTCTTATATCCGGACCCGTTATGGGAAGAGCGCCGATACGCCGGATTATAAGATTTCGAAGGATACTCTGCCGGCACAGATCGATTACAAGGCCGCCGATTCCATCGTCATGGTCATTCCGACAAAGAATATCAAGTTATACAAAGATGCCGATGCCAAGTACAATGGCGCCGATCTGACGGCCGATCATATCGAATACCAACAGGGCCGGAATGTGATAGTGGCTTCCCCGAGCCGGGATTCGGCCGGTGTTGCCGTGGGACTGCCTAAAATGATCCAGACAGATAACACCATGCAGTCCGATACCATCACCTATAACATCAAGAGCCAGAAAGGGATCACCCGGAATACCTATACGCATGACGGGGAAATGTGGGTTCATGCGGAGAAAATGAAAAAGATCACTGCCGAGGAGTATTTTGGCTGGCGGGGGGTCTTTACCACCTGTAATCTGGATACGCCGCACTTTGCCTTCCGGACCAACAAGATGAAGATCATCAATCAGAAGATGGCCATAACAGGTCCGATCCATCCCGAGTTTGAAGGGGTGCCCCTGCCGATCTATCTTCCATTTGGTTACTTTCCGCTGACCCAGGGACGACATTCCGGTCTGCTGCCTCCCGAATTTACTACCAGCAGCCAGTCCGGTCTGGGTTTGACCGGTCTGGGCTACTACAAGGTGATCAATGACTATTTCGACATGACCTTCCGCACGGATCTCTATACCTATGGGGGGTGGGCGTTTTATTTTACCCCCACGTACCGGGTCCGGTACAGGTACAGCGGGAACCTGAACTTTACCATTCAGAGCACCAAAATATTGAGTACTGCGGGTTCCGATGCCTTTACGACGTCCAAGACCTTCAACTTTAACTGGAGCCATTCCATGGACAGCAAGGCACGGCCGGGAACGAACTTCTCCGCCAATGTCAACATTGCATCCACCAAGTTCAATCAAAACGTCCTGAACAGCGCTACCGCAGCCTATAACAACCAGCTGAGCTCTTCGATCACCTACTCCAAGACCTTCGATGGTAAATATAACCTGACCATCAGCGGTAACCACAACCAGGATAATGAAACGCGGCTGATCAACATCTCGCTGCCGAATGTTTCGTTTACTGCGCCGACCGTTTACCCTTTGGCGCAAAAGAATTTCGTCGGTACCCAGAAATGGTATGAGAAACTGGGGATCGGGTTGAGCACCACCATATCCGGCGGTGAGAGTTTCTATGATTCTCTGATCACTTTTAAAAAGGCCCTCGATACATTCCAGCTGGGTGCGCAGAACAGTATTCCCATCACCCTGGCGTTACCGATCAAGGGTCCGGTACAGGTGGCTCCGGGCGTCAGCTTGCAGGAAAGGATGTACACCCAGAAATTATACCGGCACTATGACTATGCTTTCAATAAGGTAGACACTGACGGGGTTGTACGGGGATTTTACCAGTCGGAGAGCATGTCTTACAGCCTCGCCCTCAGCACGGCCATCTTCGGTACTTTCCAGAACTTCGGCCGGAACAGTTCGCTGCTGGGTATCCGGCATGTGATCCGGCCGACATTGAGTCTCAGCTATTCGCCTGACCTGGCCGGAAAGGACTGGTATACGTTATACACGCCCTACGATACGGCCGCCGGCGGCAGTGTAGCTCACCATATTTTCCCCGGACACACTGCATTCTTTGATACGACGCGAGCCACGAGGTTGCCCGGTCATCAGCGGGTATCCTACTTCGATGGTAGTACCTATGGAGCGTTTTCGGAAGGAAAGTTTGGCGGCGTGTCTTTCGGGTTGGACAATCATATAGAAATAAAGGTCCGGTCGAAGAGCGATACGTCCAGCGCAGGTATCAAGAAAGTTACCATTATCGACGGGTTCGGTATTACCGGCAGTTATAACTACCTGGCCGATTCTTTTAAACTGTCTCCACTGACCATGTATTTCCGCAGTACCCTGTTCAAGAATATCAATATTACAGGTGGCGCCACGCTGGATCCTTATCAGGTCAATAACATAGGCGTCGACGTGAATAAATACGCCTGGTCCGGGAAGAAATTTTCGGTAGGCCGGATCACCAATGGCAACCTGGCTATCTCGACGAGCTTCAAGAGCGCGCCTACCGACCAGAAGCTGGCCGACCAACAGGCTGCGGCGACGAGCGACCAGATACCGATGACGATGGAAGAGCAGCAGGCGCAGATGAACTATGTCCGGCAGAATCCGGGGCAGTTTGCCAATTTCAATATCCCCTGGTCGCTGAACCTTTCCTTTGCCTTCAATTTTGTCAATGCCGAGAATGCGAACTACACCGGCTTTTCCACTAGCATTACGTCCAGCATCAACTGGAGCGGTGACTTCAATCTGACGCCGCAATGGAAGGTCGGCCTTAACGGTTACTATGATGTGAAGAATGGGGACATGCAATCCCTTACTGCGTCTATTTCCCGTGACCTTCACTGCTGGCAGATGTCCATCAATGTGACACCGGTCGGCTATACGCACCTTTTCAGTATTACCATCAATCCAAAGGCTGCCATCCTGGAGGATCTCCGGATCAACCGGACAAGGTATTTCTATGACACCGGCGCCAGTGAATACTGATCAGACTTTCGCGTTGGTTCCTCAGACTTTTTCGGTCGGATGGAGGTAATAGTCATGCATCAGGACAAAAACCCGTTGTTTCAGGCTTTCGACGCTTTCGCGGGGCTGTGGTATGACGGGATCCAGGAAGTGAAGACCCAGCCGGTGCGGCTTGAAATAGAAGCCGGCATCCGGGGGCATTATTTTCCTGCTATTGAAGATAATTGCGGGGATGATGGCTTTACCGGTGTTGAGTGATAGCCTGAAAGCTCCGTCGTGAAAGGCTTTCAGCGGTTCGTTGGTCTTATTTCTCGTGCCTTCCGGGTAGATGCACATATGCAGTCCCATTTCCAATGCTTCTTTCATTTTGGCGAAGCTTTCCCGGCGGCTGTTTTCGCTTTTACGGTCTACTAAGATACTGCCCGCCTTGTACATCAGGCCGAAGACGGGGATCCTGGCAAACTCGATCTTGGCGATCGTCTTATTGCCGCCGGGGATGCCAGGAGAGGATACCGGGACATCTATCAGGGTATTGTGATTACAGACGACGATATAGGTCTGGCCCTTCGCAAATTTCTCTTTTCCCCGGATTCGCAGCGGACAGCCAGCCAGGGGAAGGAATACGCCCATCCACACGCCCGAGTAGCGGCAGAACCATTTTGTTTTTTGAGGGTCGGGCCGGAAATAACAGAACAGGAGGAAGGGGATCAGGAAGACCAGCATGGTCAGAACGAACATCAGGATGACCCAGACTGCCCAGATCGGACCGAGTACGGTCCAGATGCCCCGGCGGAGAGGGGGGGGAGCGGCGGTCTTGCCGCTTCCGGCGTCCGATGAGGATCCGTTGATTGTCGAATTCATGATGCGTTTTTTACGGTGACCGGCCGGCTCAGTTGATCGCCCAGTCGACGGGATCGATCCCTTTGCTCATGAGCCATGCATTGGCCTTTGAAAAATGTTTGCACCCGAAAAATCCCTTGTCTGCGGAGAAGGGCGAGGGGTGGGCTGCTTTCAGCACCAGGTGTTTGGTCTCATCGACCAGCATCTGCTTTTCCTGGGCAAATTTACCCCATAGGAGGAAAACGGTATTTTTCTTTTCTGCCGATATCTTTGCGATCACCGCATCGGTGAATTCGGCCCAGCCGATCTTCGCATGGCTCATGGGTTCGTTGGCGCGGACCGTCAGCGAAGCGTTAAGTAGCAATACCCCTTGCTCCGCCCAGTGTGTCAGGTTGCCGTGGCCGGGGATGGCCAGGCCGATATCGTTATGCAGTTCTTTGAAAATATTGATGAGTGACGGGGGAGGGGGTATGCCTTTCTGGACAGAGAAACTGAGTCCATGGGCCTGGCCGGGGCCATGGTAGGGGTCCTGGCCCAGGAGTACGATCTTCACCTTATCGAAGGGGGTGGTATTAAAGGCGTTGAAGATCAGTCCTCCGGGCGGGTAGATGGTTTTGCCGGTTGCTCTCTCCGCTTTTAAGAATGTCGTGATCTGCTGGAAATAGGGTTTGCTGAACTCCTGCTTTAGGACCGCTTTCCAGCTGTCTTCGATTTTTACATCCATGGATAGCATGTTTTATTCTGGCGCCGCCGTTATGAGGACGGTGGGGGGCCGAAGATAGCTAAAACCTTGGACCGTAAAAGGGGTTTGGCCCCTTAGCGATTTTTTTTTACTTTTGCGGCCATTTCCCGCTGGATAAAGCCGGCGGGGAGGGATTTTCGACCCGGTAGCTCAGCTGAATAGAGCAGCTGCCTTCTAAGCAGCAGGTCATTGGTTTGAATCCAATCCGGGTCACTAAAAAATTTAGCAAAATGACGCTTTTCAGGCGTCATTTTTTTGTTGAAACCAGCGCCACCACTGCACTTAGTGCAAATAGTCATAACATGTCATCACAACTTTTTTGAAAGCCATTCGGTGAGTATTTCGTGGAGTGCGTTACCGATACTCACCGAATGAAAGGGAGTAGTTTTATTCAATAAAACATATTTCTTAAGCTTTTAAAATTCATTATTATGCATGTGGAACAGCATTTATCGATCCTTTTTTACAGGAAGATGAAAAAGGGTGACACACGCGGTATGGTAACTATCTACGTTCGCATCACCATTGATGGTGTTCTTGAGGAAATGTCCACAGGGCTCAGCCTATTACCCCTTCATTGGGATAACGCCACAAAAATGGCTTTAGACTGTGAACCTGATTATAAAGCCATCAACAAGAGAATCGGCCAAATTAAAGCCGATTTGGAAAAGCATTTTGACCTAATGCAGACCAAGCATGGCTTCATTACTCCTGCTTTGATCAAAGCGTCTTACAAAAAACTGGCTTCCGGGTCCAAAACACGGAACGAGAAGCTGGCAAATATTGAATTGAGCGAGTCCGTGGATATCCTGATCGGTAAGTACCTTTCCTTTTGGGAAAAGCTGAACCGCGCATATCAAAATGGGTTTAGTCCAGGTACAGACCGATTGAAGTTACTGGAAATAGAAAGGAAACAGATCGGAGAATTGATTGACGAGCAAGTGAAAAATGCTAATTTAATTTTTGACAAGCCCAATCATCGGAAGACCTTTGTAATGCTGATAAATGAGTATTTGTTGGATTTTATACAACTATCTTTCACAAACAACAGATCTCCTAATACCCTCGAAAAATGGATTGGTAGGAAGAAGCGATACATTGAATTTCTGAAATATCGCTATTCGGTAGAAGATATTCTTCTAAACCAAATTGAATATAAATTCATTGACGAAGTGTATAAATATCTGCTTGTCCAGCATAGAGTCATTCCTAATACAGCGACAAAATATACTCAGTGTATTAAACAACTAATGGATAGGGCTGTAGCAAAGGGTTGGATACACAATAATGTGTTTGTCATGTTCAAATGCAGGTACACAGATCCGCATCATGATTGGTTAACTATGCAGGAACTCGAACGGCTAAAAGACACGGATTTTGGACAGGAGAAACTAAATGTCATCCGGGATATTTTTCTTTTTAGCAGCTTTACCGGCTTTTCATACCAGGAAGCATATACCCTGAAACCTTCGGACATCATAACAGGGATTGACTGTAAGAAGTGGATATCTAAAAGTAGACAGAAAACTGGAGGGGACGAAACGTTGCCTTTACTGCCACTTCCCTTACAACTTTTGGACAAATACAAAAATCATCCTTTATGTCTTAGGCGCGGCTGCTTGCTGCCTGTGCCAACTAACGAACATTATAATCGCTGCCTGAAAGAAATTAGCAAAATTGGCAAATTCAATTTGATTCTCAAGACGCATAAGGCAAGATATTTCTTCGCCAATGAGGTAGCGTATAATAACGGTGTGCCCCTTAAAACAGTTAGTAAAATGCTCGGGCATAAATCGGTCAAGACTACTGAAATATATGTAAGAGCAAACCGGCAGAATATTAGCGAAAATATGGAAATGGTGGAAAAGAAAATGTTTGACAAAGAAGGGCGTTTGAAAAATCAGAGTATCTCAGAAAATGGGATTCTTAATCCAATTCCGCCTAACCCCATTCTTGATACTGGCGCGAAGGTAATTCAGATGAAAAAGTGTTAATCATTAAATACAACAAAGAGAAATTGATCTCTTTAAAATGTAGCTAATTCCACATCGGAGGCAAAATGGACTTCCTCATTGAACGATCAATGGGGTGTCAGTATGGTTGACTAGCGATAAAATATCGGCAGCTGGGATATTAGAATCCGCAGATGGTCAGTAGTTTGCCCATGTCGTCGCTGGCAATGGTGTCTTTGCGGGTCCGTTTGTCGCGCAAGACAAAGCGCACGGGTTGAGCGTAGCGATTGGGTATTTGCCACTGTAGAATCTGAATATCGGGGTCTTTGCAACGCTGATGGTATGTGCGGTACG
>JAMFSL010000095.1 GCA_026225275.1 Puia dinghuensis | reverse complement strand
TGCGGGTTGTCCCGGCTGACCGGTGGTTTGTAAGGTGGCCCGGACCCGCCACGTCGTATCGACAGGGAACCGGTCAATATCTTTGAATTGATTGACGAGCGGACTTTCCAGATCGCGAAGTCTGATGCCGATCTTGTCATCCCGCCGGATAATCGTCCAGCGAAGACTTCCGCTGGCAATCACGGGCTGATGTGTAGAGTCTTCATCGTAGATGACCGCTTCCTTCACAGGTTTGCCATCCACCGTAATCGCTACGCCGGCCGAAACGATCAATCTCACCTGCTTACCCGACCGCTCGAAAGCGCCTGCAACGTCATTGATGCTGCCTTGCGGAAAAATGATCTTATTACTTTGGCCGCTTCCAAAGCTATTGCGGCCTTCGTCGAGCCAATAAAGCCCTACCAGGTTGAGCCAGCCGTTCGGCGCTTTGAGATTTTGAATGCGTTTCGCATGCCAGTCCGTTATTTCCCGCTGGTAGGAGGCTGTATCCTGCGCACGGGCTGCAAGGGACAGAAAACAGCTGGATATAAGGAATAAAGAGAGGGTGGCTTTTGCCATGACAAAAAAGGTATTTGTCTATAAATATAGTCGATTTTTATGTAGATTCAGTAAGATGTACTAAATTAGTATACTATTTTAGTAGACTAGTAAAACATGAGAAACTATTTAGCACTTATTCTGGTTTTTGCCGGGCTGACCGCACAGTTGAAAGCGCAGTTCGCTCAAGCCACTGCCCAACCTGCTCACCCTATTGCTCAACCCGCTCAGCTGACTACCCGAACCATCAGTGGATTGGTCACTTCACAAGAGAACGGATCGCCGCTGGAAGGAGTGGCAGTGTGGGCAAAAGGAGACACATTGCCGTCAGGCACTCAGGCCGATGGGATGTATTATCTTCCGGTCAGCAACAGGGATTCTGTCCTCGTATTTAGCCTTGAGGGTTTTCAGCCACAGGAGATCAGGCTGACCAGTGCAGGCGAATACAATGCTGTCTTACGTAAAAGGCAAGTTCAGCCTTTCAACCCGATTGGAAACTGGCGGGCTGTTTTCCAGTTAAAGCCTGGTGTGGAAGTTCCCATTACTTTTGATATTCAGACTGCGGCAGGCGATTCCCTAAAAGCATATTTCCACAACGCAGAAGAAAGATTCGACGGTGGAAGGATACGACAAACCAGTGATTCTTTATACATTTTTCTGGATCAATTCGACAACGAGCTTGCTTTCCGCATCGATGGCAGCGACTTAACGGGTGTGCTAAAAAAGCAGGACGGCACCGGGACACCTCTGCCCGTCACAGCGCAGGCCGGCGTCAACTACCGGTTCCGCGACGAGGGAGTAAAACCGGTGGGAAATATCTCCGGCACCTATGACATCACCTTTCATTCGGCAGGAGGAAAAGACGAAAAAGCGGTAGGCCTTTTCCGGCAAGACGGTAGTACCTTAAAGGCCACTTTCCTCCGGGTAACCGGCGACTCCCGCTACCTGGAAGGGATCGTGGAGAGGGATCACTTCTATCTTTCCTCCTTTATTGGTTCGGGACCCGGCTACTACACCGGAACTTTTACCACTGATGGCCAGTTGAAGGGCGAGGTCGTCGGCGGGCATGGCGGCCAGGATTTTACCGGCATTCATGATGAAAAGGCGTCCTTGCCTGATGCTTATACGCTGACCTACCTCAAACCTGGCTATACTTCGTTCGACTTCAGGTTCCCGGATGTCAATGGCCAATTCGTGACCTTACAGTACAAAAAATTCAGGAACAAGGTTGTCATTGTCACCATCGGCGGTACCTGGTGCCCGAACTGCGTAGACGAAACCTCCTTCCTGTCGCCCTGGTATGCAGCCAACAAGGGCCGGGGCGTTGAAATCGTCTCTATCCAGTACGAGCGGCAAACGGATACCGCGTTCGTTCGCAAGGTCCTGAGCCGTCAACGCGAAAAATATAATATTAGTTACACCCAGGTATTTGGCGGGCTGGCAGATAAACAAGGCGTTGCCAATTCTTTACCTTCCCTGAATGCTTTCCTTGCCTTTCCCACGACAATCTTCATCGACAAAAAAGGTAAGGTAGCGAAGATCCATACCGGCTATTCCGGCCCTGCCACCGGCCTTTATTATCAACAATTCGAAAAGGAGTTTAACGACGAAGTCGACGAACTCATCAAAAAATAAAAACCCATCTACTATGCGCATTACCGCTATCGCTGTTATTGTCCTCGTTTCCGCGCTCACTTTACCGACCCACACCGTCAACGCGCAGCAGTCAGCAAAACCGTCTGCCGCGTATTTTACCATCGAAAGCTATTACAAAGTCAAATGGGGTTATGCCGACGAATTCATCCGGCTTTGGAAGACCAATCATTATCCTTTGTTGAAGAAGGCGCAGGAGGCCGGGGATGTTATCAGCATTAAGGCTGAAAGCCCAAGGTTTCATAGTGGTGAGGAGACGCGCTGGGACTTTCGGGTGACGGTGACTTTTAAAAATGTGGAGAAGGCTTTTGATGAAGACCTGGTGACACCTTACAAGAAACAATTGTACCCGGATCTCGATGCTTTGGCGAAATCGGAGCAGCACCGATTTGAACTTTTGCTGGCGCATTGGGATATCGAGACGGCGGAGTTGCCGCTGCCTTAACGGGGCAGAAATTTTTGTTGATTCCGATACTATTTTCCGTAATTTTCCTACATAAACTTCCTTTTCATGGCAGAAGAAATAAAAAAGCAAACCGCACTCGGCGACGTAGCCGCCAGACAGTTGGCCATCGCCACCCGCACGGTGCCTCAGATGTCAACTATTAGTCCGCGCTGGTTGACCCACCTTCTTAACTGGATACCTGTCGAGTCCGGCGTCTACCGACTGAACAAGGTAAAGGATGCGAGTAATGTGGAAGTCGATTGTTCCGGCCGGGATGAACGAGTATTACCGCAGACTTTTGTGGACTACGTAGAGAATCCCCGCGAGTACAATCTTAGCGCGGTCAATACGGTACTCGATGTTCACACCCGCGTCTCGGATCTTTATAGCAAGCCTTATAATCAGATCTCGGAACAGTTGCGGTTGATCATCGAGACGATAAAGGAAAGACAGGAAAGCGAACTGATCAATAATAAAGAATATGGTCTTCTGAGTAGTGTGGCGTCTTCGCAGCGGATTGGTACGCGTACGGGACCTCCTACGCCGGATGACCTGGATGAGCTGATCGCCAAAGTGTGGAAAGAGCCCGCTTTTTTCTTACTGCATCCGCAGGCCGTTGCTGCTTTTGGCCGCGAATGTACCCGAAGAGGTGTTCCGCCGCCTACTGTCTCGCTTTTCGGAACACAATTCCTGACCTGGCGCGGGCTGCCGCTGATTCCTTCCGATAAAGTTCCTGTAGAGGGTGGCAAATCGAAGATCCTGCTGCTGCGCACCGGCGAAAGCCGTCAGGGCGTTGTCGGGCTTTATCAACCGGGGCTTCCCGGTGAACAATCGCCCGGGCTTTCGGTTCGTTTCATGGGGATCAATCACCAGGCGATTGCCTCTTACCTCGTGTCTTTATATTGTTCGCTGGCGGTATTGGTCGATGATGCCCTGGCTGTTCTCGATGATGTCGTTGTTGACCGCTATCATGAATATAAATGGCCCTCATGAGCAATGAATCTTTTGATTTTTCCGGATTGACAGGGTTATCCGGGCAGCCCGGGGGATTGCCTGGCCTGCCGGATGAAAGCGTCCTGCAGGAGCTTGCCAACCAATTCTTCCAGGCGCCTCCGGTGCCACAGGGTGTAGCGGGGACGGTCCCGTCCTCGGTTGCGGGTAGTGGTATTTCGCCTTCCGCTGTCAACCAGGGCAACGGGGTAGATATTAACGATCCGCAGACCAGCCTTCCCGATCCGCATTTTGCCGGTACGGGGCATGTGCCTTCGTCGGTGGCGGGGAGCGGGAAGTCGCCTTCGGCGCCTTATGCTGATGCGGGGCAAACGAAGGGGGGTGCGCGGAGTGCAGGAACTTCGGGGGGTGTGAGTGCTCCGAGTTATCCGGGATTTGCGGGTGCGCAAGGTTTTACGGGCATTCCGGGGAGCGCAGGGACTCCGGGTTTTGCGAGTGTTCCGGGCTACTATTTTATTACGGACAAAAATCCTTTCGTCAAATCTGTTCCTGCGCATCCTGCTGGTGCGGCGTTGGCTTCGGCTCCCTATGACGTCAATAAGGTCCGCAGGGACTTTCCGATCCTACAACAATATGTCAACGGCAGGCCGTTGATCTGGCTGGACAATGCGGCGACGACGCAAAAGCCCCGGTCGGTCATCGACAGGGTCAGCCAGTTCTACGAACGGGAAAATTCGAATATTCATCGGGCTGCGCATGAACTTGCGGCGCGCGCTACCGATGCTTATGAAGGCGCGCGCGAAAAGGTCAGACGTTTTTTAAATGCCGCTTCGCCCAATGAGATCGTCTTCGTCCGTGGCGCGACCGAGGCTATCAACCTCGTTGCCAAAAGCTGGGGCGATCAATTCCTGCAGCCTGGTGATGAGATCATCGTCAGCCACCTGGAACATCATGCCAATATCGTCCCCTGGCAACAGCTCGCCAAGGCAAAAAATTTGAAACTCAAAGTGATCCCTGTGGATGATCAGGGCCAGGTGTTGCTGGATGCGTATGGCGCCCTGCTCAGCTCAAAGACAAAACTAGTCTCCTTTACCCAGGTCTCCAACGCACTCGGCACGATCACACCCGCGCAAAAAATGGTCGCCATGGCCCATGCAGTCGGCGCCAAGACATTGGTAGACGGCGCCCAGGCCGTTTCTCATATGCCCGTCGACGTTACTGCTCTCGACTGTGACTGGTATGTCTTCTCGGGGCATAAAGTATTTGGTCCGACGGGCATCGGTGTGCTCTATGGTAAGGAAGACCTTCTGAATGAAACGCAACCGTGGCAGGGTGGTGGCAATATGATCCGCGACGTGACCTTCGAACACACTACCTATCATAATGCGCCGGGCCGTTTCGAAGCGGGTACAGGAAATATTGCCGATGCCGTAGGTCTCGGTGCGGCCATCGACTATGTCACCGCTATCGGTATGCCATTGATCAGTCAGTACGAACATTATTTGCTGGAATATGCTTCGCGGTTACTGACAGGAGTTCCCGGTCTTCGGATTATCGGGACCGCAGCGGACAAGGCCGGGGTTTTATCCTTTATCCTCGATGGCTATAAGACCGAAGAGGTCGGTGCGGCCCTGAATCAATGGGGTATCGCGGTCCGCAGTGGTCATCATTGCGCTCAACCTATCCTTCGGCGATTCGGCCAGGAATCTACTGTGCGTCCTTCGCTGGCTCTCTATAATACCTGCGGCGATATTGATGCGCTGGTCGCTGTGCTGCATAGGTTGAGTAGTAATAAATAATAAAGTTTATGCCTTATCTTCAGGCATGCAAAAGATTCGAGTGTTCTCTTTTGGTTTATTGCTGCTAATGAGTCGATTATCTCTTGTCGCACAGGAGCGGCAAGGGGCGACGGGGCTATTACCCTATTCTACATGCACAGGCTGCTGGAATCCCGATTCTCTGGGGAACCATCGTGCCGTCGTACGCTATAATGGAACAGGTACAGTTGCGCATGTGGTTGTGCCATGGCGGCGGAGGGATGGTGATCCGGGGGGCAAACGGGTGATCGTGCAGGATTCGGCGACGGGTGCGCGGGTACTCAATGTTGTCGCAGGCGCTGTGACGCGTGAGTCGGGCGAGTTCTTTTTTCAGCCGACTTCGGGCGCCGGCAATTATTATATCTATTATCTCCCCTATCATAATGAAGGGCGCAGCAATTATCCCAAAGGGGTTTATTGGCGGCCCGATACGACTGCGGATGTGAAGTGGATGGAAGAGGACGCGAGAGCGTCCGATACTAGAAGGGTCAGCACAGTGGTCGGGCAGGGCAGGAATAGCATGGCCATCAACACCAGGGTGGTCAGGCTGGAGTCTATCGACTCATTCAACATCTTTTATCCGATGGAGGTGATTGCCACGGGGAAAGAGACAGCCGCGCTGAAAGCCAAATATAAAGACGATCCTTATCTGGTCTTTCCGGAGGACAGGCTGCATTCGATCCGGATGCGGGATGATCTGCCTTACCGGTGGATAAAGAAGGGACCAGGGGGAGCAGTGCAGGGGGCAGTTGACAGGGGAGAATATTATGCGTATCAATTGGGGGTGTATGCGCTGCAATCGCTGGGGGATGTGCGGGTGCAGTTTAGTGAGTTGAAGAGGGAGGGGGGAAAGACGGTGAGCGGAGAAGCAAGGCTGGCGAGGGCGAATGAGGGAGGGATACCGGCGGATGCCAGTTCCTGCATCAATACGACTGGCGTCGATTACCAGGGCCATCCTTTCACCAAAACGGTCAATGTCCCTGCCGGGCAGGTACAAGCGCTTTGGTGTGGCATCGATATTCCGGCCGGGACGG
The DNA here is from genome assembly GCA_026225275.1 of Puia dinghuensis. GTDB lineage: Bacteria > Bacteroidota > Bacteroidia > Chitinophagales > Chitinophagaceae > Puia > Puia dinghuensis_B. The sequence goes on along the minus strand of JAMFSL010000095.1, from coordinate 578 downwards.
CGCCAGGTGTCTATATGGGGACTGTGACCGTGATGGCGAGCAAAGGGGGCGATGCTGGGGGTGATACATACGGGTGTGTTCTGCCGGCGGCGACGGGCGCCTGGCGACGGACCATTCACTTGCGCATTACCGTCAGCGATCAAACGGCTACTGATGGCGGCGCGGGCACACCGCAAAAGATGACCCGGCTCAAATGGCTGAATTCCACTCTCGCGCAGGACAATACCGTTATCGCGCCCTATATCCCGCTGGACATCCGGGGTGACACGCTGATCAGGCTACTGGGCAGGAGTATCAAACTCAGCCGTCAGGGGTTCCCTGAACAGATACAGACCTACTTCACGCCCGAAATGACGGATACCACCGACCACCCCAACAACCTGCTGGCGGAAAATATCCACTTCCATTTTGTGCGGGCATCCGACGGCAAGGATATCCGGCTGACACCCGGGGGTGTGCAGTTTGCAAATCGTTCACCCGGCACTGTTAGCTGGACCGCTGTCAGCACCTCCGACGAATTGAGGATGGATGTGAGCGCTGCCCTTGAGTTTGACGGATTTTTATCCTATACCGTCAAG
>JAMFSL010000094.1 GCA_026225275.1 Puia dinghuensis | reverse complement strand
TCGCCTTCTATTGTTTACGAAACTGGCTGCAGCAGTATGACTACCGCATCAGCATCAGCCCAATGGTCTTCGTCGGCGCTGCGGTTGCTGCCATCCTGATCACCACGATGACGATCAGCTTTCAGGCTATCAGGGCTGCGCTGATGAACCCGTCGAGGAGTTTGAAAGCTGAATGAAAATAATACAAATGTGGTATTTGTAAAGGAATTAATATGCTATAACTATGTGTCATTGAGGACAACGATAGCCTCACATCTCATATTTAAACAGCATATTAAAAATGAACCCGTTCAAACCTGCCGCGCTCCTGCTATGCGCCATACCCGCCATCGGCATCTTCTTTTCGTGCAGTAAAAGCAATCATAGTTCGACATCCACGACACCGGTTGTCATGGTGACTACACTTGCCGGCACCGGCTCACCGGGCAACTTGAACGGAACAGGCACCGCCGCCAGCTTTAATAATCCGTCAGCGGTCGCCGTCAGCGGTAACGGGATACTATATGTAGGAGACTTTGGAAATAGTTTAGTCCGCACTGTCGCTCTGACCTCCGCTGCAGTGGCTCCGTATGCCGGAACCGGAACTCAGGGGCTGTTAAACGGCGGCGCTGCTAATGCCGAATTCAATGGGCCGGCCAACATTGCCCTGGACAAACAAGGCGATCTGTTTATCGATGATGAAGAAAATAACTGCGTTCGGGAAATCACCAGTGCGGGCAATGTTTTAACGGTGGCCGGCACAGGTACCGCAGGATACCAGGATGGTCCGGCGGCCTCGGCCATGTTCTGGCATCCGGAAGGCATTGTAGTCGACGCCAATGGAGACCTCTATATTGCAGACGGCCCGAATAATGTGATCCGAAAAGTCACTATATCTACTGCCATGGTGAGCACCTATGCAGGTACCGGTGCACCAGGCCTCAATAACGGCCCGGTTGCCAGCGCCAGCTTTTATAATCCTTATGGCCTAACTCTGGATGCCAATGGCAACATTTTCGTAGCCGATAACCAAAATTTTTGTATCCGGGAAATCAACGTTTCTTCGGGCACTGTCAGCACTTTTGCCGGATCAGGTGCACAGGGTTTCTCCAACGGCCCGGCCTCCGCCGCCACGTTCTCCAACCCGCTGGCCTGCGCATTTGACTCAAAAGGCAATCTTTACATCTCAGACTTTTCCAATAACGTCATCCGCAAAGTCTCCACGACCGGTACAGTAAGTACATATGCAGGGAATGGTGTCCAGGGATTAACCAATGGCGCGGATTCGGTAGCCTCTTTTAATCATCCCATCGGCCTGGCCGTCGACGGTACCGGAAATTTGTATGTGGCAGACGAGCGAAATAACGTCATTCGGAAAGTCAGCGCGAGTCAATAGTAAGATCAGCCGCGCTCTCAAGCGTCACTCTCAGTATCCCGCTTGTAAAAAGCCCGCTTCATCTTAATATTCGTAATCGGATTGACGACCAACGGCTCGTACTCCACCACCGTCTGGTTACTGTCCAGGCCAAAAGCATTTTTCTCCGACTGCGCCATACCACTGATCGTAAAGAAAGCATTCAACAAAAACCCTTCCCGCACTGAAAATTCGTTGTCATATGACAGAAAGCGTTTCATGATCACAAACTTAAAATCCGACGGCCGGATATGCGAAAAGATCGGATACCGGCTTACAATATCCAGCTCCTTACTCGTGATCATTTCCTGCACCACCCTTCGCAGCATCAACCCGATCTTCGGCTGCACCCTGAACCCCAGCCGGAAATCGACCCGGATAACCTTGTCGTCCTGGATCTCTTCCACGCCATATTCGATCGTGAAAGGATCGTCCGTGCGCTCGATATGAATGAACCAGTATAGCTGCGCCTTCTTTTCTATATTGTCGAAAATGGAATTCATGATCCGTTCTTCTATCATCTTCGAATTCGGCGACCGCGTGAAATAGATCAGGTGCGTCGAATATTTGGGAACCGTAGCATCTTTGCTCAACGTCTCCAGCATCGGGATATACTTCTCCAGCGGCACGAAGGTCAGGAATCGTTGCGTAATATTCCGCGCCTTATACCAGATATACATAGTGGAGATCAGCCCGATCTCGAATACCAGGAAGAACAACCGCTTCAACAGCTTCACCGCGTTGGCGATAAAAAAGCTCGTCTCCACGCAAACGAATACGGTGAGTATGGCTCCCACGATCCAGAACGGCCAATGTTTGATCCGCCGGAGAAAATAGAACATCAGGAAGGTCGTCATCAGCATAGCGATCGTGATCGAGAATCCATACGCCGCCGTCATCGCTTCCGACGTCCGGAAATACAACAGCACCAACGCACACCCCACAAAAAGGATCCAGTTGATGCTGGGAATATAGATTTGTCCTCTGATATTGGACAGGTATTTGACGTTGATCCGCGGCCAGAAGCCCAGGCTGATCGCTTCATTGATCAGGGTAAAGCTGCCGCTGATCAACGCCTGACTGGCAATGATGCTGGCCGCCGTGGCGATGATCACACTCGCCAGTATCAGTCCGTGGGGAACGATCGCGAAGAAAGGATTGACGCCATTCAAATTATCGGTATGCTGCAGCAACACCCAGGCCCCCTGACCCAGGTAATTCAACAACAGCGTCGTCTTGACGAAGATCCAGCTGACCCGGATATTCTTCCGGCCCACATGCCCCAGATCCGAATAAAGGGCCTCCGCACCCGTCGTACACAAAAAATGGCCCCCAGCAGCCAGAACCCATTCGGGTGCAACGTCAGCAGCCTTATCCCATACCAGGGGCTCAGCGCCTTCAGCACGGACGGATACTGGATCAGCTGCACCAACCCCAGCGCCCCGATCATAAAGAACCACAGGAACATGATAGGCCCGAAGGCGCCGCCGACGACCTTCGTCCCGAACCGCTGGAACAGGAACAGCCCCATCAGCACCACCATCACGATCTCCACGACCAAATAATTACCCGGCGCGATATCCTTGGCCAAACTCGGGACCATATTCAGCCCCTCGATGGCCGAGGTAATGGTGATCGGCGGGGTGATGATCCCGTCCGCCAGCAGCGTGCCGGCTCCGACAATCGCCACTACGAACAAGCCTTTGTGATAGTGCCGAACCAGCGCATACAAAGAGAATACTCCCCCCTCCCCGTGGTTGTCTGCCTGCAGCGTGATAATCACATACTTAAAAGTGGTCTGCAGGGTCAGCGTCCAAAAGACACAGGAAATGGCACCCAATACCAGAAATCGGTTGGCCGCGCCTCCCTCCGTCAAAATGGTTTGAAAAGTGTATAGCGGGGAAGTGCCGATATCCCCATAAATGATCCCCAGTGCAATCAATAGACCCGCAGTAGATATTTTGTTCAGATGCGTCGATTCCATGATGGTTTGCTAAGCAATTTTTGATCCAGTAGAAGGTATTCCCCGCCAAGTTATCGAATAATAGCCGCAAATGCAGTTCATTAAAAAAGAGGCGTGAGACCAGCCTTAACCCCAAAAGTTTAATCATCCGGTTCCCCAATGGCATCTTTTTATAAAAGGAAAAAATAATATGTTCACCGGTTAAACTTCATCACCAGATCGGTCATCACAGGGCTATATCATTTAATCGTTAAAATTTACTATTATGAAAACAATGCTTTTTTCTGCCGGCGCGGTAAGGGTCAGCTTCGCAAGAGTGGTCAGCCTCGTCAGCCTCGCCAGCATGATCGCCGTCACCGGCCTGATCGCCGCCTGCAATAAAAGTAACAGCGCAGGTTCATCTTCCACCACTTCGGGGACTACTGCCGCCCAGATCCAGACGCAGTCCGACGACGAGACGCAGGTCAACAATGAAATGGACGCCAATCTTAACGACGTCAACAATGCCCTCAACACCTCGACCAGCTTTAGCGGCAACGCGACCACCAGCTATTCCACCGGTATCCAGACCAATGGCGGTCCCAATGGCAGCACTACGCTGGACATCGATTACAGCATTTGTGACGGCACCGTAACGACAGATACGGCCGACGGCCTGCGTCAGATCATCATTACCTATAACGGTAATAATTGCTGGGGCAACCGCATCCGTAGCGGCGACGTCGTGATCTCCATTCCCATCGGCACCCGTTGGCGCGATACCGGAGCTGTCGTCACGGTTCAGTATCAGAACCTGAAGATCAAACGCGTAAGAGATGGTAAGACGATCACTTTTAATGGAACTTATACCTATACCAATGTCACCGGCGGCCTGCTGGTTGACCTCGCCACCCGCGGTTCAATCACGCATACTATTTCAGCCGACAGCGTGACTATCGAGTTCGCCGACAGCGCCACCCGCGTGTGGAGCGTATCTAAACAACGCGTATTCACCTACAATGACGGCGTCGTCATCACCACCACCGGAACGCATTCCGATGGAACGAATACAGATGTATCCGTTTGGGGCGAGAACCGCTATGGCAACTCCTTTGAGACCCTCATCACGCAACCAAAGGTCATCGCACAATCCTGTGACTATCGGCTGACCGGCGGACAAACGGAGACCATCCGCCCCGCAGTGACCACTACCATTACCTATGGTCTTGACTCTGATGGCAATCCCACCTCCTGCCCCGGTACAGGCACTTATTACTATAAGATCGTTTGGCAAATTGGCGGCAAAACGTACACCTACATCGCACCTTACTGATTCGACACCCTGTCAATCGATTCGATACCCTCTTAATCCGCTGCTTTCAGATAGAAAAAGGCCGTCTCCACTACCGGAGCGGCCTTTTCGTTAGTCCCCAAAAAATCCCTAACTTGTCTATTGACACAGCAACTTCAACGCCGCAACTTCCATATGAGCAACAGACGCCAATTCCTCACCGCCGCAGCCCGGGCATCCGCCTTTGCCTTCCTGCCTTTTCCCGCAAGACAGCTCCTCACGGAGACGCCTTTTAGCCCCGACACGATCATCGGTGAAGTAGAGATCATCCAGGTTACGGGACCCTATACGACCATACCTGGTCTCAATAAACAATTCCAGGCCCAGCCGATCCATATCTATGATGACCTGCGGCCCGCTCCCTACCAGGACAATCCCAATTCGAAGCCGGTGACCTCCGATATGACACAAGCCTATATCCGCATTAAGACAAAGGGCGGCATCGAAGGACTATACGGCATGCTGGAACCCGAGACGGTTACGCCTATCCTGCAGCAGTTGCGACCTTTCCTGCTGGGTAAAGATGCGATGAATGTTTCGGCCTTGTGGGATGAGCTGTATCGTAACAACCGTCATTCCCGGGCCGGACACTATATGATGGCGATGTCTGCCGTCGACAATGCGTTATGGGATATCCGCGGTAAATATCTCAAGGCGCCGGTATATGAACTGCTGGGTGGTACTACGCGTAAAGAAGTCGCCGCTTACGGCAGCTGCCTAAGCTTTTCGGTAGAGAAAGGTAAAATAGCGCCCCGGGCGAAGGAGCTCTTCAAACAAGGCTTTATACATCAAAAATGGTTCATGGCCGATGGTCCTGGTGACGGCTACGCCGGAGTGAGAAAAAATGTAGAGATCGTGGAAGAAGTCCGGGATGCATTGGGCGAAGATGCCCAGATCATGTTCGATGCCTATCAGAGTTGGGACATCCCATTTGCAACCCAGTGGTGCAAGGCCGCCGAGAAATACAATCCCTATTGGATCGAAGAGGCTTTCCCGGTCAACCGGTTGGAGAGCTTCGTACAGCTGCGCCGCAATACCACGATTCCGCTGGCAACCGGCGAACACTTCTATAGCCGGTGGGAAGTGCTGGAATTTCTCCAGGCGGGGGCGATAGAGATCGTTCAGGCCGACCCCGAATGGTGCGGCGGCGTCAGCGAGCTCGTCAGGATCTGCAGCCTCGCATCGGCCTATGGCGTCAAGGTCTATCCCCATGGGCACAACATCCATGCGGCGTTGCACGTGGTAGCCAGCCAGTCTCCCGACGTCTGCCCCATGGTCGAATACCTCATCAATCACATGCCGTACAAGCTGCAGTTCCAGAAAGATCCTTTGCTGACCACCAATGGCATTGTCCAATTGCCGACGAAGCCAGGATTCGGCATCGAATTCGATGAAAGCAAGATCAGTAAGAAACAGGTGTTGACCAGTTGAGGTCACATGACCAGTTGAAGTCACAACTATTATTCAGCTGTTTTTCGCATAACCATAGATACGTTTAGATACTTCAATTCATTATTCCACCAACTTCAACAAATCTTTGTTAAACCTTTCACAAGAGCCATCCGCAGAGACATTCTTAGCGTAATTTATCCAGGTTCGGATAAGATATTCTCTGATTAGTCGTTCTTATCTATTCCTTCATCGTCCGCATATATTCTATTAATACACATGAGGTATCAATCGCCTGCCGCAATTACTCTCCAACCCGAAAATAAAAAGAGCAAAAATTTAATGGACAATGTACTGGCTGAGCCTTCCTACGGCTGGAAGGACAAGGAAGACCAATTGGTCATTCCCACCTCCGGCCAGGTCATCAAAGAATTTCTGTTCCGCCTCAATATCGTCCGGTCGAAAAAGAACTGGCTTGGTTTCCTCGGCTGGTTCAAGCTGGCCCTCCTGCTGCCCTGCCTGTTCATCTTCTTTTTCAAGTATTTCAATTTTTACCTGCTGGGAGCAGCCTTTCTATATAGCATGGTCATCATGGGTACACATGGCACCATCTGGTTTCACCGCTATTGCACCCATGGCGCCTACAAATTCAGGAACAAATTCTGGGCCTTTATCACCCGCAACCTGACGCTGGACATGATCACCGAAGAGATCTACGTCATCTCCCATCACGTCCATCATGCCAAGTCCGACGAACCGGGAGATCCCTATAATGCCACCGCCGGTTTCTTATATTGTTTCCTGGCGGATGTCAATCACCAGCCTATTTCACATCACCTGACGGAAGAAGAATATGCGCGGGTGGTTCGCCTGATGGATCATACTCCCGTCAGGCCCAATAGCTATGCTCAATACCAGAAGTGGGGTACCATCGCCAGCCCCTTCAGGACGATCGTGGGATCATTGCTGAACTGGGCTTTCTGGGGGACTGTATTTTACCTGCTGGGCGGCCCGGGGTTATTCTTTGCGCTGTTTGGCGCGGCAGGATTTTGGGCTATAGGTGTCCGCACCTTCAATTATGAAGGTCACGGCAAGGGCAAGGACAAACGCCGGGAGGGCACTGATTTCAACTGGAAAGATCTTTCCATCAACCAGATCTGGCCCGGATATGTAGCCGGCGAATGGCATAACAACCATCATCTCTTTCCGTCCAGCGCCCGCAGCGGCTTCCTGAAACATCAGCTGGATCTGGCCTGGTGCTATGTCTGGCTCCTGAGCAAGGTCGGCGCCGTCAGCAGCTACCATGATTCCAAACAGCTTTTCCTGGCCGAATACCATCGGCCCTATATCGCCGGCAAGGACTCGCAGGTAACTGAGGCTACGGCCATTCCGTCTCCCATTTTGCCGTGATGCCCGAAAGGTTGCCCGCCCTTGATTCATCGAAATGCAAGAAGCCCGGCCAGCTCTGATCATCGTCAGCGCGGACCGGGCCCCGTTTGTGATCTTACTATCTTTCTACATATTATCCGGCGTCTGCAGCAGCCGGTACAATTCATCCAGCTTAGGTGATAAGATAATGTCCGTTCTCCGGTTCAGCGCCCGACCATCAGGCGTGCTGTTCGGCTGTACAGGATCATACTGGCTATGACCGGAGGCAATCACCCGTTGTGGATCGACCTTGTAGTCATTAGTCAGAATGCGAACGATCGATGCCGACCGCGCCAGGCTCAGGTCCCAGTTATCCTGGTATTTCCCGTGAATGGGAATAGAATCCGTGTGCCCTTCGATATCGACCGTGATATCCGGGTTTTTGTTCAGGACGTCAGCCAGTTTGCTCAGCGCCTCTTTTCCTTTGGGATTGACCACGGCGCTGCCGGAAGGGAAAAGCAGGTTTTCCTGCAGGCTCACATATACCTTTCCGTTCTTGATGGCTACCGACAGCTCGTTGGAGTTGAAGCCGACCAGCGCATCCGCCATTTTTTTCCTGATAGCCTCGATAGCTTTTTTCTGCGCATCCATCAGGGCCTGCAAATGTTCCAGGCGGGCCTGCTGATTGATGAGATCCTGTTTGCTTTTGCTTAGCAGCGATTGACGCGTCGCCGACTCGGATTGCAGATCAGTGTTCTTACCTTTCAGCTCGGCGACCTGTTGATTCAGCTTGCTGATATCGCTCTGTTGGGATGCGATTTCGTTCGCCATCGAATCGATCTGCTGTTTCTGATTAGCGGCCAGATCATTCGCCTTAGCGAGATCGGCCTGGAGGCGCGCCACTTTATTCGCCAGCTGCGCACTGTCATATCTTGCAGAAGACAGCGCCATTTGAGAGGCATTGAACTTACTGGTGGGAACGCAAGCGGTGAACGACATTACTAATGCGAAGACCGCGATGAGGCCTGGTGTAATTTTTGTCATGTGTCGATGAGGTGGTTATTCGGCAAATATATCCACTTCGGGTTAAAACGGTCTTAGAATTTGGTTAGATGTTTTCTAATCTTTGGGCTTCATAAACTCCCGCACAAAAAAATCCGCTGCCGCGGCATACACCGTCACCGAGTTGGCAAAATTCATCCAGTGATGCGTATCATCCACCATCACCATCGTTTCAACCCGAACTCCTTTCTTCTCCAGCCGGTTCACGAGGTCGACACTCTCGTTGAAATGCACATTCCTGTCGTCATCACCCTGGATGATCAACACCGGTGATTTCCAGGTTGCGATCGAGGCGACCGGCGAAGAAAGCCATGCCGTCTTCAGCGCCTTCTCATAATCGGGCGCTTTTTCATATCGATCCTCTTCCATCATCGAAGATTGGGTCAGCCAGTTGTGTACGCCGTGAAAATCCACGCCGGCGGCAAACAACTTTGAATCCTTCGCCAGCGCCATGGCCGTCAGAAAGCCACCATAAGACCCGCCATAAATGCCTATTTTGGCGGTATCGACAAAACTTTGCCGCTTCAGCCATTCGCCTGCCGCTTTGATATCCTTATATTCCGATGCCCCCGCCTCGCCCGCGTGGGCGGGCTGATGAAAGTCATACCCATACCCGATGCCCAATCGATAATTCACTGCCAGCACCACAAAACCCAGACTGGCCAGATATTGATTGCTCGCATAGGCATTGGAGTAATAATCCGAATAATGCCAGCCTAAGAGCATCTGACGCGGTGGGCCGCCGTGAACGAATACGATCGCCGGTCTTCTGCCGATGGAGCCCGCGGGCTCGAACAGATCCGCATGCACGATCACCCCGTCCGCCGCCTTAAAGATCACCTGCCGGGGCGTCACTAATTTCCCCTGAGGGAAGTCCGCCGGTATCCTGTCAGCGCATAACAGATTGAAGTTCTTTTGAGGATTCTCTGCCAGCCGCATCACCGCAGGGAGAGGCGGCCGCTGCGGCGTGGCGCTGATAAAGGCGAGGGTCCTTCCATCGCCCGTCACCACAGGCGTCCACTCCAGACCCTTACCCGGTGTCATCACCGTCATATCCTGCTTGTCTACACTGACCAGCCCGACATGCCGCCTTTCTATGTCGGCGGGATCATCGCCCGCATTGGCGCTGAAGACCATGCAGCGCTTATCAGCAGTGATCGTAATATGCTCGCACATAAAATTGCCCGGCGTCAGCAATAAAGGCTTCGCAGCCGCAGCCGATCCCGTTATCGCGCTACTCGCATCGAGAGAATATAAATGCGGCCACCCATCTACATAAGTAAGAAAGACGATAGTATTACCCGCTGCCCAATGCAAATTCGCCCCGCCATCCGTCGGCGGAAAGGATCCTCGTAAGGTCATCGGCGACTTCCACAACAGCACCGGTTTGTCACCTGCCGTATCTGCCATATAGATGCTCCAGGGCTCTGGCTGACGTACCAACATCGAATCGGGCGCACCGCCATCTCCAGGCCGCCGGACAAAAACAATCCTGCTACCGTCATTATTCCATTGTGGCAACCCATCCCGATAAAAGGAAGCGGCTATCCATTTAAGTGAAGCCGCACCCGGGGTATAGATGCCGATGATCGAATGATCCATCCGGTTGGAGACGAAGAGTAGTCGCTTGCCGTCGGGCGACCATTGCAGCGAACTGACACGGCCCCTGGTCGTGAAGAGATTTTTAGCGCCGGTCGTATCGGATGCTCGCACGCCATCTCCCAACGATGCTCCCCACACCTGCCCTCCTTTGATAAAGGCCACCATCTTACTATCCGGCGAGATCACGGGATTATCGCCCTCCGACAGATACTTCACCGCGCCCCCCGCAAAAGGGATACAGGCCACCTGCACCTTGAAAGGCTGTATATCTCCGGCAGGATTGACCGGCAGGCCGCCTTCCCAGTTGGCGCCGTGGTCGCCGCCCCGGACAAAGACGACCCATTGCCCGTCGGCAGATACCGTAAGGCTCGTGATCTCCTGGCCGTCATCTTTCGAAAAATCAGTCAACTTGCGGGGAGTAAAAGCGGGACCTTCCGCCACATAGACATTCCGCTGCCCTTCTTCATCCATCGCCCAGGCTATCCGCGATCCTGCCGGCGCAGCAGCCAGTTCTGTCGGATAGGGATATTTCTTAAATGGAAGAAGACCGGATGAAAGAAAAGCGGATTGCTGCCCCACCATTTGCAGTGGCAGCAGGAACAGGAATAAAATTTTTCTCATGTGTCAGTTGGCTTTGGAGGAAATATACGAAAATAGACACCAATCGTATCGAAACCGAACGCCTCGCGCCTTAGCCCCCCGCTAATGTTATGATTTTCAACCGATAATAATTTGGCACTTTTTTAGGATACTTTTAGTCTTCATACCATCACTATGCTCAAAAGCTTCTTTACCACCGCCCGCCGCGTCCTGTCCAAGAACAAAACATACTCCTTCCTAAACATCTTCGGCCTCGCCATCGGCATCGCCTGTGCGGGATTGATCTTTTTATGGGTGGAGGACGAAGTGAGCTACAATCACATGTACGCCAACAGGGACAGGCTGTACATGGTACTGGAAAACGAAGTTCTGGGCACTGATATCCGCACCCATAGCTCCACTCCGGGACCGATGGCGCCTGTCATGAAGACCGAGCTGCCCGGTATTGCCAACACCTGCCGTGCCACTGAAGATGGTAAGGCGTCGCTATTCACTATCGGGGATCGTTCGGTACTGTCGACCGGGAGATTTGTCGACTCCTCGCTCTTCAGCATGTTCACCCTGCCCTTTGTAGAAGGCAATGCCAGAAGCGCCTTTTCAAAACTGTATTCCATCGTGATCACCGAAAGCACCGCGCGGAAATTTTTCGGCGCCGACAAGAACGTGGTCGGCCGGACGGTGCGGAGGGACAATAACCAGGACTATGTGGTCGGCGGGGTGATAAAGGATCTGCCCGCCAACTCCACCCTGCAGTTCGAATGGGTCGCCCCTTTTGAAATCTTCTTTCAGCAAAACGACTATATCCAAAAATGGGGGAATAATTCACTGACGACCTATGTGCTGTTGAATGCGACGACCAATCCGGCCACCGTCAACCGGCAGCTGGCCAATTACATTCAAAAGAGAGAGTCAACTTCGAATATCCATCTTTTTCTCTTTGGGATGAACGACTGGCGGCTGTATTATCAATTCGACAATGGCAAGCTCACCGGCGGCGGTCGCATCGCATACGTTCACCTGTTCTCTTTCATCGCGTGGATCATCCTTCTCATCGCCTGTATCAACTTCATGAACCTGGCGACTGCCCGCAGTGAACAACGCGCAAAAGAAGTCGGCGTCAGAAAAGTATTGGGCGCGGGGAAAAGCAGCCTGATCGCACAGTTCATCGGTGAATCCTTAGTGATGTCCCTGCTGGCCACTGTATTGGCGGCGGGCATTATCGCATTGGCGTTGCCTGCCTTTAACGGGCTGGTAGAAAAAACGCTGGTGCTCAACCCGGCCAGTCCGATGCATGGATTGGCGCTGCTGCTGATAGCCATGGTCTGTGGCCTGGTGGCCGGCAGCTATCCCGCTCTTTACCTGTCGTCATTCCAACCCGCATCGGTCCTGAAGGCGTTTCGGATGAAGACAGGCGGTGCGGTCGTCGTAAGAAAGGGGTTGGTGGTGTTGCAATTCACCATTTCCATCGTTCTCATCATCGCTACGCTGATCATTTACCAGCAGATACAGCATGTCAAGAGCCGGGAGTTGGGCTTCAACAAGGATAACCTGCTGGAACTGGATGTACAGGGCGCAATGGGCACTCATTTTGACGCCATCCGGCAGGACCTGATGAATACTACCGTGGTAAAAGATGCCGCTTTGTCGGATCATCCGACCATCTATGGCGGAAATAATACCGATGGGTTTACCTGGGATGGCAAAGACCCGAACAGCAGGGTGCTGATCTCGAACCGGTATATCAGTCCGGAATTTTTCGCCACCTCCGGCATGCGTGTACTGCAAGGAAGGGGTATCCGGCAGAGCGATACCATGGACGCGCACAGGATACGAGCCGTGATCACCGCCTCTCTGGCCAAAATGCTGGGCAAGGGAAGTGCGGTCAGTAAATATATCTGGTTCGAGGGCGATACAGTGAACAAGGCGGTCGTAGTGGGGGTGGTGAACGATTATGTATATGGAGATATGTACGGTCAGTCCGATCCGGTGATGTTCTTTTACGGGCCGGTGCAGAATGCAGCGGTCATGTATGTACGCACGACGGCGCAAAACGATCCGGCGCAGGCATTGGCAAAGATCGAAGCCATCCTGAAGAAAGACAATCCGGGTTATCCCTTTCAATACAGATTTGTTGATGACCAATTCAATAAGTTGTTCACCAACGAGAACCTGATCGGCACACTGTCACAGGTCTTCGCATCGCTGGCCATCGTCATATCCTGTCTCGGGCTGTTTGGGCTCGCGGCCTATACGGTGGAGCGCCGGATCAGGGAAATCGGCATCCGGAAAGTGCTCGGTGGAAGTGTTTCGGGCATTGCCGCCCTGTTGTCGCGTGACTTTTTACAATTGGTCGGCCTGGCGGTGCTGGTCGCCTTTCCCGTGGCGTGGTGGATCATGCACAACTGGCTGCAGGGCTATGCCTACCGGACGACGATTCAATGGTGGGTCTTTGTGGCAGCTGGTGGACTGGCGCTGCTGATCACGCTGCTGACCGTCGGGCTGCAGGCCGTACGTGCAGCGCGCACGAATCCGGTGAAGACGCTGAGGGCGGAGTAAAAGGATCGAGTAGCCCCATGGCATCCGCCAATCAACTACTGTCCATATACGGTTTTCCATATACATGAAAATAATTCCGGCCTTACGCGCCCGGACACTCCGCCAAATCACCTACTTTGGGAAAAAGCTCCCCCTTAGAATGAAATACCCGGCCGTCCTCACTGGCCTATTCCTATTATTAGCTCATTGCCTGTATGCCGGTAACCCTGCACCCCCATCGCGGGATACCAGCTCCGTCACCACGGCTATAAAGCTTGCTCACTTTTATGAACGATCCAATCTGGATTCCTTCACCTGGTACGCCCGCAACGCCTACGACCTCGCCACCCGGACGCATGACCGCCAGGGCGTGGCAGATGCCGGCATACTGTTAGGGAACTATCATGCCGGCATCGGGGATTATACCCAGGGCATACAGGACTATCAGCAGGCCATCTCCATCTATGACTCGCTGCAGCAGCCTTCCAATGCAGCCTGGACCTACGATCAGCTCGCCCAGCTCTATAAATTTCTCTCCGGCCCCAACAATACCGAACAATTCATTGACCGCGGCATCGGCTATAGCTATACGGCATTCGATATCTATGAGAAGGTCAAAGACACCGCCGGGATGATCGTCAGTCTCAACGAGGCCGGTATCCTCTGTCGCGACAAGTCCAATCTGCCCGGCAAACAGCACTATATCGATACAGCATTCGCCTTGTACAACAAAGCTCTGCTATTGTACCAGCTATCCGGCCAGGGGGCGACGACCGTCCCCAAACTGTACAACAATATCAGCCAGGTCTATATGGAAGACAAACACCGGCCCCGTATTGCGCTGTCCTGGCTCGCACGCGCAGTCGCCCTCAACGAGGCCGACCATAATCCGGTAGGTCTGACCTATAATTACAACAGCATCGCCCAGGCCTGGCTCCAGCTGGGTCACATAGACAGCAGTCTGCTGTATGCCCGGAAAATGCTCACCCTTTCCCGGGGGCTGAAGCTGCCTGTCCGCACCTACGAATCCTACCAGGAATTGTACCTGGCCTTCAATGCCGGTCATCGACCAGACTCCGCCCTGAAATATTTTATCCTTGCGACCAGCCTGAATGACTCGCTGACGAACCTCGACAAGACAAAGGAAGTGCTTTACCTCCAGGAAAAATATGAAGATGTAAAAAAGGAACTGGATATCCACCAACTCAGCGAAGAGAACGTTTCCAAAAGCAAACAGATCGTCCTTTTGACGATCCTGACCGTCTTCCTGGTCCTGCTGGCCGCCGCCTTTACCTACCTGATCCAACGGCTCCGCACGCAGAAACAACAGATCAGCGACCAGCGTCAGCGTCTCGAAGTCATGCTCCGCGAACTCCATCACCGCGTCAAGAACAACCTGCAGATCGTCAGCAGTCTCCTGAGCCTCCAGAGTTATAAATCAGACAACCAGGACACGGTAGCCATCTTGCAGGAAAGCCAGCAACGGGTGCAGGCCATGAGCCTCATCCACCAGCGGCTCTACAAACAAGGAGCGCTCAGCACAGTGAATATCCGTGAATTCCTCGAAGATCTCACCGCCTCCCTGCTGGCATCCTATGGCTATGACAAGGGCAACTTCGACCTGCGGATCGAAGTCAGCTCGGAACACCTGGATATCGACCATGCCCTGCCCATCGGCCTCATCGTCAACGAACTCGTGACCAACGCATTTAAATATGCCTATCATGGTATCAGCCAGCCATCACTAAGCATATCTTTGCTGCAGGGCAACACCGACATCGTGCTTTGCATCAGAGACAATGGGGTCGGCATGAACGAAGAACAATGGAGCAAAGGCGAGGAGTCCTTCGGTAAACAATTGATCGTAGCTTTGTGCCACCAGCTGAGAGCCAGACAGCAGCTGACCGCCGGCCATGGCACCGGATTCATCATTACCATTCCCAGAACCGCTGCATAATAAAAAACCCGCAACTATGCCGTCAGATAAAGTGAGTATCCTGATCGTTGAAGATGAAGCGCTCATCGCACTGGACCTTTCCGCAGGCTTGCAACGCGACGGCTATCACATTGCCGGCATCGCCGACGATAAGGCCAGCGCCCTGACGATCTTTCAACAGGAAGAAGTCGATATTGTCCTTATGGACATTCATCTCCGTGGAGAAGAGGATGGCGTCGACACCGCCCGCGAACTACTGGCCATACGATCGATACCCATCGTCTACCTGACGGCGCTGACCGACGACCGTACCGTCGAGCGTGTAAAGACCACCCATCCCACCGCCTTCCTGACGAAACCCTACAACATGGCAGGCGTCCGCATCGCCATCGAGCTCGCCGTCGTCAATTTTGCCGCGGCAAGAGAACAACAGCAGGACTCGTCCAGCACGATCTCCACCAACATCAAACCAACCGGATCAACACTGGGGAATGACACGATCCTGCGGCTGGACGACAATATCTATGTCAAGAACAGCGTCCGCTTCGTCAAGATCGCCTTGCTGGACATCCTTTACCTCGAGGCGAATAATAACTATGTCAGTCTGTGGACGGAAGAGCAGAAATTAGCTTTGCGTATATCTTTGGCCCAGCTGCTCGAAAAGATCAACTATAACAAATTGGTCCGTATCCACCGGAGCTATGCCGTCAATATGGAGAAAATAACTTCCTTTTCCGACGCCGAAATATGGCTCGATAAGGTCCAGTTGCCCCTCGGGCGCAATCACCGCGAAGAATTTTTCAATCGCTTCTCACCGCCTTTGACCCGTTGATTCCTGTCCTGCCCGACCAAAGTTGACCACGCGCCTGTCTGCATTCGCATACAAAATCCCGCCGTTCGCATACATCACAGCAACCCCATGACAGTTGTAGACTATTTTTATTCGCGGCCTTCTCATTCCGTTGTAAATCCAATATCCGACCCTTAAATCAGTGGTTAAGGCTATATGCTCTACATCCGTGGCTTCGGCTTAGCAGCACATCCAGTGCTGCGGCCGTTTGCTTCGGTATAACCTTATCCGTTCAAAAAGCGCTATCTTTAACGCATTACACTCTCTTTATAAAATATTGAATTTTTTTGCGGCATCCCCTCAGGGTGATGTTGGCTTCGTTTGCTATCACGCGAACAAGCGATCAAATCGATTTAAAATTTTATAAAGACTATCATG
>JAMFSL010000093.1 GCA_026225275.1 Puia dinghuensis | reverse complement strand
GATTCCCACATGATAAAAATAATTTTTACAAATAAACGGCAATTTGACGACTTTGTGATCTACGATGGAACTGCATAAGACAAAAGGGATAGTGCTCAGGACTGTCAAATATGGAGAAACGAGCCTCATCGCCACACTGTACACTGAGTTGTTCGGCATACAGTCTTATATGGTCAATGGCGTAAGGACATCCTCCCGCAAAGGACCAGGAAAGGCCAATTTGTTTCAGCCTGCCGCCATCCTCGACCTTGTCGTCTACCACAATGAGATGAAGCAGCTTCAGCGAATTCGTGAATTGCAGTGGGGGATCATCTACCGGCATATCTTCTTCGATGTACTGAAGAACGCCGTAGCTCTTTTTATGGTCGAACTGTTACAAAAATGCATCCGGCAACCAGAGCCCAACCCCGACCTTTTTTATTTCATCGAAGATGCTTTTCTGCACCTGGACGCCAGCAAAGGCAGGATACTGGCCAATTTCCCCCTTTTCTTCATCCTTCACCTGGCCGGATTCTTCGGGTTTCGTATCCAGGATATCTACAGCGAAAAGAATGCTATCCTCGACCTGCGCGAAGGGCAGTTTGTGGAGGAGCCGCCACCCCATGGACAGGCGCTGGAAGGCGCCCTCAGCTATCATACGGCACAGTTGCTTCGCGTCCAGCGGCCGGAAGAATTGGAGGAACTACCGCTGAACCAGGAGACGCGAAGGACGCTCCTTCACGCTTACCAGGCTTTTTATGCCCTCCACGTGCCGGATTTTGGCGAAATGAAAACACTGCCCGTGCTACAGACCGTGCTTTCATAACAGTCTCCTCGCACTCGACCCCGCCGTCAGCCGGTCCCCTTCGACCCCTTCGATCAGCACAACGCCCGGCTGTTTACCAGCCTCAAATGTCCCCAGTACGCTTTCCAGCTGCAACGCCTCCGCCCCCGCGGCCGTGGCCCATTGCAGCAAAGTAGGAGTGGACAGCCCCGGGAAGGCCTGTTGCAGTGTCTTCAGCTCCTCCAGGATGCTCAACTGATGATTGGAAGCCAGACTATCCGTTCCGATGACCATCCGGCATCCCTGGCGGAACAATGACTCCACATCCGGCAGCTGCCCGCTGATATAGCGGTTGGCATTGGGACAAAGACAAAAGTAAAGGTCCGGCCCATCCGACAGGCCACCGTTGCCAACAATGCCCCGCACATCCTCCGTACCCGTTGCCACATTATGCACCAGAATCAGCGATTGGTTGCGATGGAAATATGGCAGATAGCTTTCCAGGCTCCTCTTCCCGGTTCCCTTGAAAAAGGACACATCCAGACCCAGTAATTCGTACAGCCGGAGAAAGTCCCCCTGTCCGGCCAGCAGCCACTCGTTTTCCGCCTCGGTCTCCTGGTTGTGGATCGTCAGCAGGTGGTTGCCCGGAAAACCGGCAATCAGCCGGAATAAGGCCGGAGAAACCGAATAGGGGGCATGCGGAACGATCGAATTCGATTCAATCGGCAGCTGATAGGCTCCCGCAAAAGCGTTGAATATCCCAAGGCTATGCGTAAAGCGCGCCTGGGCACCCTGGTCGAGAAATCCCATCGTCTCGATGAAATTATGGTAATACAGGCGCCCTGCTGCCTTCTGAGCGACCGTATCAGGAGTATTACAGATGTCACCTACCGCCACGATGCCATTATCCAGCATCTCCTGCTCGCCTTCCGCAATGGCCTCCAGGATCTTGTCCGCCGTGCCTCCGCCTTTGGCCGCCGAAGCCTCGGCGAAGGCGGCCCGCTGCCTTATCACCGTGGACAAAAAATCCACCAGCCCCGTTCCTTCGGGTATTATCCCCTTCATATGCGACAGCTCCAGGTGACAATGGCAGTTGACGAAACCCGGGCTTAGCATCCCGGCGTAAACCTCCACATCCTCGCCTGCTTCAGCAGCCGGTTGGACAGACTGCACGGTGCCGTCATCAGTGGTAATCAATATACTGCCGGATTCTGCCAGCCGATCCCCCAGAAATAAATAATCGGCTTTGAATTTTCGGTAAGTCATTTCCTGCCAATTTATCTTTTTATCTTTGCCCTCCGCCGCCCGGCCGATAAATATGCCGGAAAAGGCAACTCGAAGATATGTTAGATAAATTAGAAGCGATAAAGGCAAGATTCGAAGACCTGTCAATGTCATTGAGCAATCCGGAGATCGTCAGCGATAACCGGAGATTCAGCGCCATGAGCAAGGAATACCGCAACGTTGAAAAGATCGTTATAGCTTTCAACCAGTATAAGGATTTGCTCGATACACTCGAATTTGACAGGGAGGCTTTGAACGGCGATGATCTGGAACTGAAAGAGTTGGCCAAGGCCGAAATTCCAGGGCTGGAAGAGCGCAAAGTTCAAATGGAGGCCCATATCCGGCAGTTGCTGATACCCAAAGACCCCCAGGATGAAAAGAACGCTATTCTGGAAATCCGCGCCGGGACCGGCGGCGACGAAGCCAGCCTGTTTGCCGGCAACCTGTTGCGGATGTATATCAAATATTGCGAACGGCGCGGCTGGAAGACCGCCATACTGAGTGAATCCGAAGGGACCGTCGGCGGTTACAAGGAAGTTCAGGTAGAGGTGATAGGTGATGACGTCTATGGTACGCTCAAATTCGAGAGCGGCGTCCACCGGGTACAACGTGTACCGGATACCGAGACCAGCGGCCGTGTCCATACCAGCGCGGCTACCATCGCCGTTATGCCGGAGGCCGAAGAAGTTGACTTCGAATTGAAAGAGAGCGATGTAAAGATGGAGACCGCCCGCAGCGGTGGCGCCGGCGGCCAGAACGTCAACAAGGTAGAGACCAAGGTATTCCTTACCCATATTCCTACCGGCGTGGTCGTCGTTTGTCAGACCGAACGCAGTCAGCTCGGCAACCGCGAAAAGGCGATGAATATGCTGCGCACCAAATTGTATGAAGAACAGGTTCGCAAGCAGGAAGAAGAAATCTCCAGGCATCGCAAAAGTCTCGTCAGCACCGGCGACCGCAGCGCCAAGATCCGCACCTATAATTTCCCCCAGGGACGCGTCACCGACCACCGGATCGGACTCACCGTATACAATCTCGATGATGTGCTCAATGGTAATATCCAGGAATTTCTCGACGCTCTTCAGTTTGCAGAGAACGCCGAGAAGATGGCCCGTCAGAACTGATCGCCCCACGGCTGGCGCCCTGACCGGCTACGGCATCACTGTCACGACATTAAAACCGGGTTAAAAGCCCGCGACAGAGCAGCTCTTGTTCCCTTTTTGGATTTCTTTAACGCTGGTCCATTTAACTTTCTGCATCCCGTTTTGTCTTTATAATGTGTAACGCACGAAGTTCTTTAAATAAATGCGCTAAAACTTGCATCGAAGCTGGAAATAGTTTAATTTAAAAGGGTAATGCTAAATAAATGTTATTACTCGGGTAGCATCAATCGGCTGATCAATTTCCATCGTACTTTTGTCGTGGTGCTTGAAGTGGAAGGGGAAATGTGAAATAATATTGGCACCTGTTTTGCGTTATTAGGTATAGAACACAACTTAGTCTTTTCTATTTGACTCACATAAAGCAGTCAATTTTCTCATAAGCAGTTAGTTTTGGTTACGACCCCTGTTTCTACAGGGGTTTATTTTTTTTGTAACCCATCCTCTCGTACACCGCCCTCCTCATTAGCTTTTTACCACCGGCTTCTTTATCACCAGCGGTATCAACAGCATCTCACTCAAACCATAGCCTATTCCTGCGCCAAACATATCGGAAATAATGTCGTAGGTGTCGTAATCCCGGCCTGGAATCCAATACTTTTGCGCGAGTTCCGTAGAAATACCGAAGATATTGCCCAGCATATAAAAAACGAAGAATACCCGCAGCAACCTGGGCAACGCCAACGACCGGTTAGCCAGGTGTAGATTCCACAGGAAGACGAATCCTCCGAACATCGTCATATGGATCAGCTTGTCGAAATTGGGGATCGCAAACCCCTTCTCATTGGGGACCAGAGACCCCGGCAGGCAACACCCAATGATAACGAGAGCGGTCCAGATAAGGGGGATATAAAGACGACCAAAGTGTTTTCTCAGAAATGAAACCATAAAAGGATATACAAGTGGCGAAAAAAAAAGTCCCTAAAAATGGGACTTTTTTTACTATAACTGTAGATTTTTTTCCATACCGCCCGAAGGCCGCAACAGAACTGCTTTTTCTTTTATTGAGTCACCATCGTTTTGCCCATGGATTGCAACCTTTTCAGGTCCGGGGAAGGACTTCCTCCTTTATTCTCGATGGTGATGGCAAAGGCCTGCGCTTTTTGGGTATTCTTCATCTTTAAAATCACCTTCTCGTCAGTGGCATCGAAGACGCCCAGATCCTTAGGCTTGCCATCGATCAGGGCCCAGAGTTGATATTGCTTGTCAGAAGGCAGCTTCGGCATATTCTTGACAACAAGATAAACGCTTGTGTTGGCCGAATCCCAATAGATGTTGGCGGATGATTTAGGCGCCACCGTCGTACCGACCATATTGACGACCAGGGCATTCGGGTCACTGACGACAGACTGCTCCTGCACGATTCTGTCCAGTGTGCTCTGGGTGGTATCCAACCGCTCTTTCAGCCGGTCATTGGTACTGCTCAGATCTTTGTTTTGCTCGCTGATCGTTTTGTTCTGTTCGCTGACATGATAATACATCGCAGCCATCACAATAAGAAGGATGACCGAGGCAGCAGCGACAAAGCGTATTACTCCGACACTACCTGAACTTTTTGCATTTTCCATGGTGATTATTTTGGTTGAGTTGAAAGAAGTGGAACGGGAATCAGTATTCCCGATGGCTTCTAAAACCTTCACCTTAACCTCCGAAGGGGGCTGCACCGGATGCTCGGCAGCGTAGTGTTCAAGACTTTCTTCGAACTTCCTTCGTTCAGCTACTAACGCAGGATTTTCAGCACACAATTGCTCGAATTCGGTTTTTTCCGACTCGCTGGCCAGGCCCATGACATAACTTTCAATGATGCCGCTTGCTATGTAATCTTTTAGGTTCACTTTAGATATTCTCTTAATTGTAATAAGGCGTTACGGATTCGGGTTTTTACGGTTCCAAGAGGAATCGCCATCATTTCGGCAATCTCCTCATGCGTAAATCCCTTAAAATAAGCCAACTCGACCAATACCCGGTGTTCAGGTTTAAGCTTTTCCAGCACCTTTTTCAACCCGATATTATCAACGTTCAGTTGAGTGGTTTGATTGGCTACGCTCTTATATACGTTATCAGGCAATTCCTGGTTTTTCTGGGAATTCTGATAACTTTTCGACCGCAGGGTATCTATAGAGGCATTTCTGGCTATATTCAACATCCAGGTGAAAAGCCGGCCCTTGGTCTGGTCATAAGACTCAATTTTCCGCCAGATATTGATAAAGACCTCCTGCAGAACATCTCCGGCCAACT
>JAMFSL010000092.1 GCA_026225275.1 Puia dinghuensis | reverse complement strand
GGCCAGGAAAGCCTTGACCACATAGAGATTAGGCCGGTAATGGCCAGAACCGGCATAATTCACGGTCAGCGCCTGCTGGGCAGCCGTCAGATCGGTCAGGATCTGCATATAGATCGAGTCGACCGGCGAACGGCCCAGCTTCGAAGTAGTTGTATAATTGGTGGAAGTGACCAGCGGGACCGGGCCGAATAAGTTGACCAGGTAGAAATTGTAGAGCGACCGGACGACTTCCAGCTCACCAGTCAGTTGCGTTTTCAATGAAGCCGATAGACCGCTGCTGGCAGCTATCCCGTTGATCGCATCATTCACCGGGTAGAGCGAGGAATACGGATCATCCCACAGGAGTGAGATATCATCATTGTACCGCGTGACGCCGTATTCATAAAATTCCAGGTCATCCGGTTGGCCGGTGGTGGCGCTGATCTCATCGGAAGAAAGGCCGCCACACAAGCCAAGATAACCATTATCGAACGTAAAGCCATTTTGATTGGACTGATAGCTGTAAATATTCGCCATGGCCGTCATCGTCGTGGCGCTGTCAGCAAACTGCTGTACAGCCGTGATCTCCGTCGGCGGGTTAGGCGGGATTTCGATTAATTTTTTACAGGCCGTCATCATAGATGCCATCACCAGCATGGTCATCATCGTATAATAGCCGAAAGTCATATTTTTCATGCTGTAATGAATTAGAAGTTAAAGTTGAGTCCGCAAACCACCGTTCGCTGTATGGGGACAGTGACATAATTGGCGAATTGTTCAGGGTCGGCCACCTTCCAATCAGTGATCGTCAGCAGGTTCTGCGCATTGATATAGATCTTGGCGCTCTGAATATGCGCCTTTTTGCAAAAATCGTTCGGCAGGGAATAAGACAGGGACACTGTTTTCAGCCGGGCATACGTGTCGGTACCGTATGCGCCCGAAGACGAGCTGAAAGGTTCCGCGGCTGTGTACGCAGGGGTGCCGAATTCGCTGGTAGGCTTTTGAAAGGTCGCATTGTCGCCGGGGTTCTTCCAGTAATTCAGCACCTGGACGGGCTGATTAGTGGCCGATGTACCGGGCGAATATTGGCTATAGACCATCTGCAGATAAGTAGGCGCTTCCTGGCTGGAGAATTGGAAAAAGACATAGAGACTGACATGCTTATAAGTAAAAGTATTGCCGAAGCCACCCATATACTTTATCTCCTGGTTGCCGATCGGCACCTGGTCCCCACCCTGCAATGCGTTCCCAAAAGCAGGGGTATTCGTCGTCTGACCCTTGCTGGTAAGGTATTCGAAAAGTCCGGTTTGAGGATTCAGGTCCTTGAAGCGATAGCCTATTATTTCCGAAGTCGGCTTGCCCAACACATAATCATAAGCAAAGGATGATCCGGCCAGGTTGGGGAAAGACAACAGCTTGTTCCGGTTGAAGGTGATGTTGAAAGTGGTCGACCAGCTGAAATTCTTTGTCCTGATCTGGTTCGAGGTGGCGCTGAACTCCCAGCCGGCATTCTGTACATTGGCCGGCAAATTTTCGAGCACCTCTGGAAAGCCGGTCTGTGCGGGCAGCGGATAACCGCCCAGCTGATTGCCTTCCCGATCGCGATAATAAGTGGCATTCAGCAACACCCGGTCATGAAAGATCCCGAGGTCCAGGGAAGCATTCAGCGATTTCTTCAGCGCCCAGCCGTATTTAGGGTTATAGAAGTTTAACGGTTGATCGGGCTGAGACCCCTGGAAGGGAGGTATATAGGTAATGGGTGCATAGAAGGGCTGGTATTGATAAGGGGCGATACCGTCGCTGCCGCTGGTGCCGTAACTGCCGGCCAGTTTGGCATAACTAAGGAAAGGCAGCAAATTCTTGACAATCTTTTCTTCAGAAAAGATCCAGCCGGCGCCCACCGAACCGAAATCGCCGAATTGATTTCCCGGAGCGAAATTGCTCGATCCGTCCCTTCGCCCTGTCAGGGAAAGGATATATTCCTTGTCGTAGACATATTTCAGCCGGGCAAAGACCGCGTCATACTTATAAACACTGCTTCCATCATATACAGTTACAGATGCTGCACCATCGATGGACCCCAGGAAATCATCATTGGCATAACCGCCGCCCTGGATTTGGTTATTGTAATTGGTATTCTTCTTATAGGTGGCGCCTGCCAGTGCGGTCAGTACGCCTTTCCCGATCGAGTGGTTGTAATCGATCTGCGGCTCGACATTGATGGTTTCGTAATTATTGGTGGCGAATTCTGCCGAGCGATTAATATACAAGGGATCCTGGGCGGAACCTGGAATGGAGTTACGCTCGGAAGAGGTATTGCGGTTGTAACCGGCATTAACGCTGATGCTGAGGCCGGTCATTATTTTATAAGCCACCCGTATTGTGGTGTTCAGATTATACGTTTGCAGCAGAGTCGGTTCCTTCAAAAAGGGGTAGAATGTTTGGACGCTGCCCAAATCCACACCGTTATAGGTCCAGATGAGATTACCCTTTGAATCGATCAGATTGGGGGTATTGGGTGGCAACAGGATACTACCCGTACTACCGCCCCCGGGAGAGTTGTTGTGGTCGTAGCCGAAATCCGTTCCGAAATCAAGGGTCAGCCGGTTATCCAGCGAAACGTGATGAAAATTACTGTGCAGGGTCAGTCGCTGATCGGCAAAATTGCCGGGGAAATTGTAGTCGGACTGGGTAAATCCGCTCGAGATCAGAAAGGTATTGTTGTACGTACCTCCTGAAAGGGTGCCGTGGATGTCCGTATTGTTGGACGTTTTTCCATAGATCACCTTTTCCCAGTTGGTGTATTTAGTGGAATCGAAGATAGTCAGGTCAGGGGCATAGGCCGGATAACTATAAGGATTGTTGCTGGGGGTGACGCCGTCATTGGCATAGGCGTCGTTCCGAAGCTGAAGGTATTGCGGGGTATTCATCAATTTGGGCGTACGTTCAGCGGTATTGGAACCCGTCGTCGCCATCAGGTTGAACGTAGTCTTACCGGGTTTCCCCTTTTTGGTCGTGATAAGGATGACGCCGTTCGACCCCTGCGTACCATAGATGGACGTGGCGTCCGCGTCTTTCAGTATACTGACGCTTTCAATATCGTCGGGGTTGATACTGGCAAAGGCACTGGTGCCGCCGCCAACATTGATCCCGCCGTTGGATGAAGCGTTCATGGCGAGATTGTTCAACTGGTTGATATTGTTGTTCTGTGGGGCAAAGGGCACGCCGTCGATGATGAACAGCGGTTGGTCATAGGGTTTTGGACCGTAGCCACTCGTGGCGCTTAATAATGTATTTTGACCCCTGACCTGCACTAATGTCTGTGAACCGGGCACACCATTGGTAGCAGTGACGGCCAGACCGGGCACCTGTCCTTGC
>JAMFSL010000091.1 GCA_026225275.1 Puia dinghuensis | reverse complement strand
TCAAATCAGTATTCCTCCGGAAACGGCAACAGATCGAAGACGCCGCACAACTGGTCACAGGCCTCCAAAAAGGTATCGGCACCACCCGGCTGCTCGATAGTCTGGACGCCAGCCGCAAAGACCGCGATACTACCCTCACGAACATCCCATCCCCATCCTCCGATTCACCCACTCCCGGCTCCCCCGCACCCCATAAGCCCTCATCCGCCTCCAGCTCACCTGCCGCCCACAAACCCTCCACCGGCAAACCGCAAAAAGGCGAATCACCCCGCATCACCCTCCAACTATTCAAAGAAGGCCATTCCGTCGCCGACATCGCCGCTCAACGCAGCATGGCCACCTCGACCGTCGAAAGTCACCTCGCATCCTTCATCACATCCGGCGAGATCGTCGTCACCGACATCGTGCCCGAACACAAAGTCATGCCCATCCTTTCAGCCATCCGCGAAATCGGCGGCTCTTCCCTCGGCCCCATAAAAAGCAAACTAGGCCCCGACTATTCCTTCGGCGAAATAAAAGCCGTCCTCAGCTATTCCCGATCCCTTACTGCGTCCTCAAACTCTTCACCGGATTAGCCATCGCCACCTTGATCGCCTGGATACTCACCGTCAGCAAGGCAATCAACATCGCCGTCGCCCCCGCCAGTAAAAACACCCACCACTCAAGTCCGATATGGTAAGCATATTTTTGCAACCATACATGCATCGCCCACCCCGCAACCGGCGACGCTACCACAAACGCCACCAGCACCAGGACCAGAAAATCCCTCGATAGTAACGAGAACAATGTACTCACCTTCGCCCCCAACACCTTGCGGATACCAAACTCCTTCGTGCGCTGCTCCGCTGTGAACATCGCCAGCCCCAGCAATCCCAAACAGGAAATGAAGATCGCCAACCCCGCAAAACAATTAGCCAGCCCATGCACCATCGTTTCACTCTTGTATAATTTACGGTACTCCTCATCCGCAAACATATAGGTAAAAGGAAATTTCGGATTCATGCTCCGGCAAAGCCCCTCTAACCCCCTCAACGCTTCCTGCGTCTTTCCCGCCTGTGTCCTGATCAGCGCATTCCCATAATCAACCTGTTCGCCAAATCGGATGACCAGCGGATTGATCGGATCATGCAAAGAATTGAAATGAAAATTCTGAACCACCCCGACGATCGTCCCCTTCTTGCCCCAGAAAGTCAGTCGCTTCCCGATCGGGTCTTTATAACCTATCCGCCTGGCAGCCTCCTCATTCAGCAGATAACCTACCGAATCGGTGCCATATGCCGGCGAATACTCCCGCCCGGCTACCATTTTCAGCCCCATCGTCCTGACCAGATCATAGCCCGCCGCTGTCTGCGTAAACATCACCAGATTATTGGGGTCCTTCCCATCCCAATCCACTCCGCCAGTGCCATTTTCGATATCAGTAGGCTGGTTCGAAAGCCGCGAGACCTCGCTGACCCCCGGCAGCTGCAAAGCCGCTGATTTAAAGAGCTTGTATTTACCGGGCAGATCCCCCTCCAGTGGGATATACACCAGATTCTCCCGGGTAAAGCCCAGGTTCATCGACTGGATAAAATTCACCTGCCCCGATACCACTATCGTCCCGATGATCAGCACAATCGACAGCACAAACTGAAACACAACCAGCCCCTTACGGAACCATGATGTTGCCGGACTAAACCGCAGCGACCCTTTCAGTACCCGGATCGGCTGAAAGGAAGAAAGGAAGAGCGCCGGATAACTGCCCGAAACCATCCCCGTTAGAAGCGTCAACCCCATCAGACTCAGCCAGAAAGAAGAACTATCGTAAGGATATCGTATTTCTTTCCCCGTTAACCCATTGAACCCCGGCAGCGCCAGCAGCACCATCAGCAACGCCAGTACGACCGAGAAAAAGGCCAGCAGCACCGCCTCCCCCATGAACTGCCTGATCAGGGCCGGACGCACCGCTCCCACCACCTTCCGGATACCGATCTCCTTTGCCCTTTTGACGGATCGCGCCGTCGTCAGATTCATGAAATTAATACATGCAATGCAGAGGATAAAAATCGCCACAATACTGAACAATCGCACATATTCTATCCTCCCTCCTTCCAATTGTCCGTTGACAAAATTGGAATGCAGATAAATGTCCCCAAAACGCTGTATCCCCAGCCGGATATGGAAATTCTTGTTCTGCTCTTTGTTATATTTGTCCAGGAAACGCTCTATCTTCCGATCGAAAATAGCAGGATCGGCATCCTTTCGTAACAATAGCAAAGTCGCCGGCCCATTATTTCCCCATTGCCTGGCCCAATCGTTGTCATCCAGGTAAGCATACCAGTTGAGAACAAAATCGAATTTCTGCGAGACATTTTCTGGCACATCCTCGAATACGGCCATGACCTTCATATCCCTCTTGTTCTCATTACGAAGCGTTTTCCCGATCGCCGCCTGCGGGCTGCCGAAAAAAGCCACCGCCATCTTCCGCGAAATGGCCATGCTCGAAGGAGTAGCCAGCGCAGATGCCGTGGTGCCCGCCAACAGCGGATAACTGAACATTCGGAAGAAATCCGCTCCCGCCTCCCCTCCATTCTCCTTCAGGATCTTTTCCCCTGCCTGAAAAGTCGAATTGTCATCCCAGTTGGCGCCGCAGGACATCTCCACCTCCGGAAGGACCCTCTTCATTTCGTCCGGTAATACCCCCGGCGTAAAATGCCCCGCCGATATCTTCCCGTCATAGTACTGTCGCTCGAACACACTGTACAACCTGTCACCTTTCACATGAAAATTATCCATGTTCTTCTCGTCCCTGATCCATAAGAGGATCAGCAGACTGCAGGCCATCCCCATGGCCAACCCGAAAATATTCAGGGCACTATACCCCTTGTGTTTCCACAAATTGCGAATGGCGACCTTTAAAAAATTTTTAAGCATGTCAGGAGTTTAAGAATGAAAGCGGAAGACGCTAATACCCCTAACGACACGCAAACAGGCCGCATGTTGCAGCAGAAAAGTCCTGAATCCCCGATTGACTCCCGCATAAACCCGATTGACTCCCGGATAAAACCCGATTAGCTCCGCCATGCCCCTCGAAAACCCCTGATTTTAACATTTGTATAACAGGTATTTTAACCCCGGAAACTCAACTATTTCGTTTCCTAAAAGTCATAGTACCTACAAATAATTCATTTTATGAGACGAATTTTCACCGTGATCCTTTGTGCTACAAGTACCCTGATCTTATTTAGCTGCAGTAGCTCCAGGAACCTGAACAAAGGTTATGTTCCTTTTACCCGGGATCTCAAACAAAAGCTTGATAAAGAGAATATAGACCTCAAACAGGTGCAATTCTATGTCGATCAAAAACTTATCCTGACCAGGAACCTGGGCGACCAGAAACTGGAAGTCAAATCCGGCATCGTCAGGCTGGAAAATGGGAAATATATCAATGATGTCATTATCCCGGCTCTTACCCCCGGCGTCTGCGAATCCACAGACAATGACAAGCTGATGATCAGCTTCGAGAAAGGCAACAATAACCTCGCCTTCGGTCCCGGCAGCGGCTACACTTATAATGATTATGTATTATACGGAACAGAATGGAAAAATGGCACCGCTTCCGTCACCTATGACTCCAATAAGTTCAGAGCCAGCTGCGGCAGCTGTACCGACATAGCCTCCGCCACTCTCGTCATCCGAAAAAGCGAACTCGATAAAATGGAAAGGAAAATAAGGACCCTGAAAGGCAGAACGGTCGGCGATTCTAAATAATTATCGCCCCCCATTCACCATCTCCTCCATGACATCCACCTGGCCGTCATATACTGCTAAGGTCTTGATACTAGAGGAGTTAACGATCCTTACCATGTAAGAAGTCCTTTCACCGTCATAAATTTCAGTCACCACATTGATCCAGTAATCCGGATAATGCAGTCGAATCAATTCCCCCGCTAGTCGGGGGATATCTTTTCCCTCATAACTCATCAGCGAATACTTGAAGTAGCCATGGCGATCGAAATAGGCCTTGTGCTGCTGATTGTTCTGCACAAAATTGGCCTGAAAACCATCCGCCGTCTTCATCCAGTATTCGGCCGTTACACCGGAGGAAAAAAGCCGGTGAAAATGCTTATAAGCGTGAATATTCAACTCGTTTAGCGGGACATTGCTCGAAAAAACATCCCCCGGCTCCCCATAGCGATAGGCCGCGGGAATAACATTCTCCTGTTGAGCGATCGTGTAGGCAGGAATCATCATCATTCCCAGTATAATTGGGCGCAAAAGCAGGATAGGGCGCAAAAGCAGACGAGCAATCATAGCAATATATTTTGGAAGTGAACCCGTCGACTATTGGCGGTCCTATTAAGTTAACAATTATTTAATACACTAGAAAATATATTTCACCCTACCTTGCTTTGTTTTGTCCGAACCGCCAAATATTCTTTCTAAATTTCCCGATCTTTACGGCTACTGACCCAATGAACTATGCCAAAAAAGAAAGGCCCGAAACTCTTAGCCGGATATACGCTTCATAATAAAGTGCGCCTGGTCCACGGAGGAACGGACTACTTCTCCACTCTGGTCCAACTCATCGACCAGGCGAAAATCACCATTCATTTACAGACCTATATATTTGATGGGGATGAAACCGGCCTTCTGGTGTCCGCTGCACTCCTTCGCGCCGCACACCGCCAGGTGCAGATATTCATTCTGCTCGATGGCTACGCATCCCAACACCTGCCTCATACTATTATCCGCGAATGGAAAGCTGCAGGTATCCATTTCCGCTGGTTCTGGCCGCTCTTTAAAAGCCGCCATTTCTACCTCGGCCGACGTATGCACCATAAAGTGGTGGCCGTTGACGCCTCCTGGGGCATGGCCGGCGGCGTCAATATCAGTGACCGTTATAATGACATCGACGGGCAAAAAGCCTGGCTCGACAGAGCATTATTGGTAGAAGGCCAGGCAGCCTTGAAACTGCACATCACCTGCAGAGAGATGTGGACCAAAGCCAATTGGAAAAAAGCACCCCAAAATAAAGTGACCTTCACTCGCCTGCCAGGCGTCATACCGGAAGAAGAATGTATGGTGAGAGTGAGACGCAACGACTGGGTGCAAGGAAAGAATGAGATCTCCCGAAGCTATGTGGAAATGTTCCGCCACGCCCAATCCCATGTCATCGTCCTTTCCGCCTATTTTCTCCCGGGATCTATCCTCCGCAAACAAATGGCGCAGGCCGCAAAAAGAGGAGTGGCGATCAGGATCATCGTAGGCGGGGTATCAGATGTAAAAGTATCCCGGCTCGCCGAACAATACATGTACCGCTGGCTCTTCAAAAATCAGATGCAGGTCTATGAATACCAGGGGACCGTCCTGCACGGCAAAATGGCTGCTTACGACGGTGTATGGATGACAAACGGATCATACAACGTCAATCGCATCAGCGCCTATGCCAGCGTAGAATTAAATATGGATGTGCGTAACAACGATTTTGCAGCCCTCGTGGAGACAGAATTGGGAGAAATTATCCGCGACCACTGCATTCAAATTATTCCCGAAAATTATTTTTTGCGTACCGGACTTTTCCGACGCTTCATGCAAAAGGTGGCCTATGAAACGATCCGCCTTATCTTCTTCCTTTTTACCTTCTACTTCAAACAGGAAAAAGAATCCAAAAACGCCCCATCCCCGTCCAAAACCCGGTCGACAGCGCCTTAATTTCCACCTATCCGCCGGATAAAATCCCTTACCGCCTTCCTGTCCCATCCCGCCAGCCGCCCCCGCTGTACCACCAGCCCATTATGCCCCGGGTCATTCAGATAATAATGAAACACAAAGCGAGCCCCCGGATCATCCCATCCCCGCATCTCCCCGAATCGCGGTACGTTGAACACCAGCGTGTCACCCCACCGCTCGGCCGTATAATATCCCTGAGAAAAACGCAGCAAATATTCTATATCCCTATGACCACCCGGCGGTTGCACCGACCCGTCCTTCGCCCCCACCAAACTATCCTTCCCCGAAAGATGCACCCCCGAAAGATCCTTCCCCGAAAGCTCCATCCCGCCCTTCCCGGACTGTCCCGCCCCTTCCCAAGCCTGTAGCAAACTATCACCCCTCGGCTGCAGTCGGAAAACGATCGGCCGCCCCGGCGCATCGAAGACCGAACGATAACCCGTATACTCATTCCCATTACTGTCCGCCACTACCACATACCATAGCAAACTGTTCAGCGGCGTCGGCGTAGTGAAATACCGGTCATACCGAATCGACTGCTGATGCAATTGCCGCTCCACTATCCGGTCGATCCGCCATTTATTCACGAGACAATAGCAAAGATAGACACTGCTGAACAGCAGACCGAACCGCGCCCAACGCTTCCGCGCCAGACTCCCTCTCCGCAGGATCAACAGCGCCAGAAAGGCAATACCCAGCCAGAGGGAATACAGCGGATCCGCCACAAATAAAACGTTGAAGGTTACCCGATAAGAGCTGAAAGGCTCGAACCATCCCGTGCCATAGGCATTGAAAGCGTCAATAAAAATATGGATCCCCATCTGAACGCCAAAGAAGACACACCACTGCTTATACGTCATCGCAGCCGAACGATCCACCCGCCACGCCACCCACCCCAGCAACAGCGAGACAATGATCACAAACAGTAAAGAATGAGTGATACCCCGGTGAAACCACACGTCCCGGGCGCTGTCCAGCCAGAAAGAGGCTACAAAATCAATGTCCGGAAGATTACCCGCTATAGCGCCGATCAGCAGCGCCTTCTTCCCGAGCTTCTTCCCCGCCAATACCTCACCCACGGCCGCACCCAGCACAATATGTGTTATCGTATCCATTAGACTATCCTGCTTTACCTCATCGCGCCCTCTCGCTCACGCGTCGTCTCCTTATCCCTGTCCTGCCCGATCACAACGCTGGCCCTTCTAGTTTCGAACGCTTACGCGTTCTCTTCCACCACCCCGTCCCACAACCTTATCCGCGCTTCCAGCGCCGCCTCTGCACTGCGCGCCGCCTGCTCCCATTTCCTGTCATCTTCGCCACACAATTCCCCCAGCATCGCCATGGCCAGATGACCATGATGGCCCCCATCCACCTCTATATGACGTTCCAGATAGTAAGTGAAGATGCTAAAAGATCCTTCATCCCCAGACCCTTCATCACCCGATCCTTCATCACCAACCCCTTCCGCCCCAGCAGACGCCCCCCGGTCGGAAAGATCCTCAACAATCCGGATGAACATGTCAGGAATCAGATCCTCTCTGCCAAACGTGAAAACCGAAGCAATAGAATGCAATTCACGAGCCTCGATCGTGCTGAAAGTAAAATCCAGGAAATCCCTGATAGGACCACCCGGCACTTCCGTATCCAACACCTCCGCCAAAGACTTGCCCGCCGTGAGTGCCTCCACCATTCGGAGAACAGGCCGCGTATCCGCACCCGCCTGCTCCATCGCCCGCAAATACAACTCGAAATGACTCGTGCGGAGCCCCCGCTCGTCTACATCACTTTCCTCCCCGATCACGATCTCATTGATCAGGTACCGCGTATTCGCGCTCCCTACGGGTACCCAGGGACTAACAACACAAGTCAGCGACTGTTGTAATACTTTCAGTAAAGACATAAAATCCCACACCGCATATATATGATGCTCCATGAAAATACGCAGCGCGGCAGGATCCTGGATGCTGCGATAAATGGGATGACCGATCAGCCGCTCACGGACCGGGCCGATAGACGTTTTCAAGGCTTGGATACGATCGCTCATCATATTGTAACCCCCTTCTTCAGTAGTCGTGTATCCCCGCCCGGCGACCCGGCAATGACGATATCCGCCATATTGATAAAAAATCCATCTTCCATCACCCCGGTAATCCCGCTTACCTGCGTATGCAGTTCGGCGGGATTTTCAATGAGCCCAAACGAACAATCCAGAATATAATGTTGATTATCCGTCAGGTAAGCGTCAGCCCCCGCCATCCGCATTTTCGGCTGTCCACCCAATTCCTCCAGCCGCCGTGATGTCAGCTCCCAGCCAAACGGAGCGACTTCCACCGGCAACGGAAACTTACCCAACCGATGCACCAGTTTGCTTTCGTCTACTATAATAATGTAGAATCGCGTGGCAGACGCTACGATCTTTTCCCGCAATAGCGCCCCACCTCCTCCTTTGATTAAATTCAACTTCTCATCCACTTCATCTGCCCCATCAATAGTAATGTCGAGATGATCGATCTCCGAAAAAGGTACGATGGGAATCCCCAATTCCCTGGCCAGACTCTCAGACTGCAGCGAAGTAGCGATAGCTCTCACCGACAACCCCTGCTTTACCTGCTCCCCAATCCCCTGGATAGCCCAATAGGCAGTCGACCCCGTTCCCAACCCCAACGTCATTCCGCTCCGGATATATTCAATGGCCTTGCCTGCAGCGATTTTTTTACCGTTAATAGCAGCGTTCTCCATAAATGCATGATTAATAAAGGAAAATGATTTGTTTTCGCCACCGGAATCCACCCGGTTTCGGACGGCAATTTAAGGTTTTTGACAAAATCCTAGTACCCCGGTAGGAAATTCACCCGCTTTCTCATAACTTTATGCCCTCATCCGTTGTTATAATCAACATGAACCTGATAAATAACCATAAAAATTGTTGTTGTTGCTGTTGTAGCCGATCCATGGTTATTAGGGTGGAGGATGACCTCTTATAAGCTGATATAAAACTGTTAATGACAAATAGTTAAAGCTCCACCACCAGTGGAGCTTTTTTTATTTTATCCTCGATCAAACTGTTATGGCAACAACTACTTTTCTTTCAGTCGATCCCGCTCTTCTTTCAGGCGTCAAAGCCCTTGAAAAAGAAATCGGCCACACGCCCTTACATCATATCACGCAAATATTCCAAAAAGATAACGTACAGGTATACGCCAAACGTGAGTGGCAACAATTATCCGGTAGCGTCAAAGCCCGCGCAGCCTATCATATTATCCGTCACGCTATTGAACACGGAGCCCTCAACACCCAAAAGACTCTGCTCGACGCTACCAGTGGCAATACCGGCATCGCATACGCACACATCGCCAGGCGTCTAAATATACCGGTGGCGTTATGCCTTCCCGAAAACGCCAGCCACGAACGCAAAGAGATCCTGGAATCACT
The DNA here is from genome assembly GCA_026225275.1 of Puia dinghuensis. GTDB lineage: Bacteria > Bacteroidota > Bacteroidia > Chitinophagales > Chitinophagaceae > Puia > Puia dinghuensis_B. The sequence continues at coordinate 10,341 of JAMFSL010000091.1, read as the reverse complement.
GGGCGTACGCCTCATCCTTACCTCCCGCATGGAAGGTACCGACGGCGCCCAGCAGGTAGCCCGGGCAATGGCCGACGAAGACCCCGACCGGTATTTTTATGCGGATCAATATAAAAATGACAATAACTGGCTGGCTCATTATCATACAACCGCCCCCGAGATTTTCGAGGCCTTGCCCGGCATCACCCATTTCGTTGCCGGCCTGGGTACTACCGGCACCTTCATCGGCACCGGCCGCCGGTTGAGACAACTCAATCCCTCCATCCGGCTGATTTCCCTGCAACCGGATTTCGCCCTTCACGGACTGGAAGGATGGAAACACCTCGAGACCGCTATCGTACCGGAGATCTACGACCCATCCGTGGCCGACGCTAACGAGACAGTCAGCACCGAAGAGGCGTATGCCATCGTCAAAGCCGCCTGGCATCAGGAAGGACTGCACCTCAGCCCCTCCTCCGCAGCCAACCTGGCCGGCGCCATTCGCATTGCGGGTCAGTTGGATCGAGGCATCGTCGTGACCGTACTGCCGGACAATGCAGACAAATACAGCGAAATCATTCAAAAACTTCTATAACATGATCATTCTCGACGCCCGGATCAGACAATTATTAGTAGACGATGCACTCAACACCTTTCCTGACGAGTGCTGCGGGTTCCTCTTCGGCCGGGAAGAAAGAGACGGTACCCGTCTGGTCATCGACATTCTCGTCGTAGACAACTCCAAACAAGGAGACAAAACACGACGATTCGAAATCTCACCTCTCGACTATATGACGGCAGAACAACATGCCCTCGACCATGACTGGACCCTGCTCGGCATCTATCACTCCCATCCGAAGCACCCGGCTAGTCCTTCCGAACACGACAGGATAGCCGCCCAACCCTGGTTCTCCTATGTCATCGTTTCGGTCATAGAGACGGGTGCCACGGAATCCTCGCAGAATTCGGCCAAACCCGCCATCGATTTCCGATCCTGGGTCCTCAATGAAAACCAACAATTCGAAGAAGAAAAAATCATAGACTATCAATTCACCTAGAACCTAAATCGCCAATCACAAATCATCAACAATCAAAAATCAACAATAACCAGAAATCATCAGTAACGCTAAATCACAATCACTCAAAATAAAAAAGCACACATCCAATGGCAACAGTTATCATTCCCACTCCCTTGCGGAAGTTCACCAATAATACAGCCCGGCTTCAGGTCGGACCCGGCACCATCCACAGCACCGTCCAGGAACTGACACAGAATTTTCCCGACCTCAAAAAACACTTGCTCGACGAAAGCGGAAATATCCGCTCCTATGTCAATATCTTCATCGGCAATGACGACATCCGCGACCTCCAGCAGGCCGACACGGCCGTAAAAGAAGACGCCGTCATCAGTATCGTTCCCGCCATCGCAGGCGGCAGCCCGGAGACCCACGGCGTCCCCGGCCCCAACGATCAGCCCCGGAACCCCACCCCCCCATCCAATAGCGCCTCCCCCGCCCCCATCCTCACCAAAGAAGAGCTCGCCCGCTACGACCGCCACATCATCATCCCCGGTTTCGGCATGGAAGCCCAGCTGAAACTCAAGGCAGCAAAAGTACTCGTCATCGGCTCGGGCGGCCTCGGCAGTCCCGTTCTCCTCTACCTCGCAGCCGCCGGCGTCGGTACCATCGGCATCGTCGACTTCGATGTCGTCGACGACAGCAACCTCCAACGGCAGGTACTATTCGGTGTAAACGAAATCGGCAAACCCAAGGTCGAAGCCGCCAGGCGCCGCCTCGAAGGCCTCAATCCCTACATCAACCTGCATATTTACAATACCCACCTCAACTCCCAGAACGCACTGGACATCCTGAAAGACTATGACGTCATCGCCGACGGCACTGACAATTTCCCGACCCGGTATCTCGTCAACGACGCATCGGTATTACTCGGCAAACCCAACGTCTATGCCTCGATCTTCCAGTTCGAAGGCCAGGTGTCCGTCTTCAATTATCGCAACGCTCAGGGCGAGCTGGGCCCCAATTACCGCGACCTCTATCCTACCCCCCCACCCCCGGGCCTCGTACCCAGCTGCGCCGAAGGCGGCGTCCTGGGCGTCCTTCCGGGCATCATCGGCAGCCTCCAGGCGCTGGAAGTCATCAAAGTCATCACAGGTGTAGGAGAAACGCTCGCCGGCCGATTCTATATCTTCGACGCCCTAAACTTCGAGAGCAGAACATTCACCATCCGCAGACGCAAAGACAATCCTATCAACGGCGAAAATCCGACTATTACTGCCCTGATTGACTACGAACAGTTCTGCGGTATGCGTGCCGTCGAAGAACGTCAACTGAAAGAAATTACCGCCAAAGAACTCTACGACTGGCAGGTACGAGGCGAAAAGTTCCAGCTCATCGATGTCCGCGAACCGCATGAGTACGATATCGTCAACATCGGCGCCCAACTGATTCCGCTCGGCAGCGTTGCCGCCAACAGCGAAAAGATCGACAGAGATATTCCCGTAGTCGTGCATTGCAAAGTCGGTGGACGCAGCGCCAAAGCCATCCGTGAGCTGGAAGAAAAATTCGGATTCAGGAACCTTTATAATCTGAAAGGCGGTATCCTGGCTTATATCGATGAAGTACAACCGGAGTTAACTAAATACTGATCACAGAGAGATACTGATCGCAGATCGGCACAGCTCGCTGATCCCTCACCCTCGCGGGTCCCTTGCCCTTTCATCAGGCAAGATGAGCGGTATCAGGCGTGATGAGTGGTAAAGGCCAGTAAGAGGACCACAATAGCGACAAACGATAGGAGAGCGATTCGTTGCATACTTCTTTTTTTAATTCCCTGATGCCCCGGCAACTGCTGATATGACAGGAATAGACAACCACCTGCCATCCCTATAAATCAGGCCGCTAACCAGGGCATCAGGGATTCCGCTATGACCGCGGATTTGATAGGATAAAGATAGTAGGCGCCAGTTCAATCTCCAAATAAATAGTCTACTATTTTTATAGACTTATAGAATACTTTTCCACACCCGCCTGTCGCCCGCAAGCGCCACAATCTCCTGCCGCCCCGCAAGCACAACATCCTCACCCCCTTAACACCCGCCCCAGCACCTCCGCCACCTTCTCCACATTCGGCAGCATCGCATTTTCGAGTACCACATTCATCGGCACCGCCGGAAGATTCAAAGCCCCGATCACTTCTACCGGTCCATCCAACCCCGACCAGCAATTCCTGGTGATCCGCCACGCCAGCGCCTCAGCAAAAGAATTATTTTGTTGCTCCTCCGTCAGCACGATACATTTTCCATGCTTGCGCACCGTCTCAAACACCAGCGCTTCATCCAGCGGATACAACGTGCGCAGATCGATGATCTCCACCTGCCCCGGATAACGTGCCGCTGCACTCTTCGCCCAATACACCCCCATCCCGTAAGTAATGATACAGGCAGTCTCACCGCTTTCGATATATTCCAAATCCGCCTCTATCACCCTCCGGCCGACTCCCAGCGGCAACACATAGTCCCTCGAAGGCTCCACAGTCTTCGCCTCTTCCGTACCAGGGACCTTACTCCAATAAAGCCCCTTGTGCTCAAGTATAACGACGGGGTTAGGATCGAGAAAAGCGGATTTCATCAACCCTTTCATATCCGCCGCATTTGAAGGATAGACCACCTTGATCCCTTTGATCGACAACAAAGTCGTCTCTATACTTCCGCTGTGATAAGGACCACCTCCGCCATATGCCCCAATCGGAATACGGATAAGTGTCTGTATAGGAAATTTCCCCTGACTCAGGTAACAGGATTTCGAGATCTCCGTCACCAGTTGGTTCAGCCCCGGGTATATATAGTCTGCAAACTGGATCTCCACAATAGGCTTCACGCCCACAGCACTCATCCCGGCAGTGGAGCCGATGATATAAGCCTCCTGGATCGCGGTATTGAAAACACGGTGATCGCCGAATCTTTCGCCCAACGTAGCAGCCTCCCGAAAGACACCGCCCAATCGCCGGCCCACATCCTGCCCGTATAGCATGGCTTCAGGATAATCTTCCATCAATTCCCGGATGGCGAACAACGCCGCATCCACCATCATCACTTTTTCTCCACCCTCGGGCGATCGGTTCCCCGTCTCCCGGGTCACCGGCGTAGGCACAAATACAAAATCACCGACAGTCGCCGGATCAGGCTCAGCCGCTTTGACGGCCTCCGCAAACTGATGTGCAACCGCCGCTATCGCCTCTTGCTCGATGCTTCGTAATTCCTCCACGTCCTGGCGCATGGCCAGCAACCTCGCCTTCAGTTGCGGCAGAGGATCCCTGCTCGCATGCGCGGCCAGATCCGCCTGGTCACGATAAAATTCACGCCGCACCCCACTCGTATGATGTCCCAGCAACGGCACATTCGCCTGAACGACATAAGGGCCGCCGCCACTGCGGACCTCCCCGATCACCTGCCCCATAGCCACCCAGCTTGCAGCGAAATCACTACCATCGATACGCACCCTGCCCATCCCGCGAAACCCGCCGGCATAGTCATAGGCATCCATCACCCGTGATTCCTCCGACCGAACGCTGATCCCCCATTCATTGTCCTGGACGAGATAAATGATCGGCAATCGCTTCAGCACCGCAAATTGAAAGGCTTCACTGACTTCTCCTTCCGTCACACTGGCATCACCCAGCGAACAAACAACAATCGGCGATTCACTCCCCGACCTTCCATCCGGCAGCCGCCCAATGCGCTGCAGATATTGGATCCCCTGCGCTATTCCCGTCGCAGGAATCGCCTGCATACCCGTAGCACTGCTTTGATGGATGATCCCAGGTTTGTCCACGCTCCGGTAATTGGGATGCGAATAATATTCGCGGCCGCCGGTAAAGATATCCTCCCCTTTGGCCAGCAACTGCAGCATCAGCTGATAAGGCTCGAATCCCAGCCCCAGCAGTATGCTTTCATCACGATAATAGGGACTTACCCAATCACAAGGTTGTAAATGCATCGCCGTCGCCAGCTGAATGGCTTCATGACCACGCGAAGTAGAATGAACATATTTGCAGATCGAACGGTTCCTCTCATACGTAGCAGCCATCTCTGCTGCTGTACACATCAACCGGTAAGCCTTTAACAAGATATCGACGGAAATCATGGCATGGTCGTTTATGGCAACAAAAAAGGCCATCCCCCTGTATGAAGAATGGCCATGACCTATTTATCAGCGCGGGTGGGCGCATTTATTTTATTTCAATAGTGAACATACTGTCGTCTTCAATAAATCCCTCCAGTTCATCACCCACTACACACTCCCCTACACCTGCCGGCGTACCGGTAAAGACCAGATCGCCGATATTGACAGAAAAATAATTGGAAATATATGATACGATCTTATCGAAATTATTGATCATCAGGTTGGAGTTCCCCTGCTGCACCAACTCCTTGTTTTTATACATGCAGAAATTGATGTCCTTCTTATTCTTTACATTCTGCAGCGGGATCCATTTGCCGATGGCCGCGGAATTATCCCATGCCTTTGCCTTCTCCCAGGGCAGCCCCTTTTCCTTTAGCTCCGTCTGAATATCACGTGCCGTAAAATCAATCCCTGCTGTGACGGCATCGTAGTATTTACTCGCAAACCTTTCCTGGATATATTTTCCATTTTTGGAAATGCGCAGCACCAGCTCACATTCATAATGCAGCTCATTGGTGAACTCCGGATAATAAAACGGAGTATGAGCCTGCAGTAATGCGCTCTTCGGCTTCATAAATATAATGGGCTCGTCGGGAACGTCATTATTCAACTCCTTGGCATGAGCCACATAGTTACGGCCAACACAGAATATTTTCATATTCAATCAGGGTTTTTATTTTCGAAAGATATGCAACCAAAAAAATAGCACATCTTCCGAAATAAGTTAATGTCTGCTGAACTTCAGCTCGCACCATCGGTGCGTGACCTTCGCCCTTGCCACCGGCAAGAGCTCGGTCGTTACCTTCGCCAAAGCTCGGCAACGTTCGCAGGCTTTCTTCCTCGCCAGTGGACCAGCCACCGGCGGCGGCTTTGGAAAATTCTTTAATTCAAGTTTTCATATGGCCTCAAAAGACCCTGGGTATCGGCATAGGCATATTGAATATCAAAATACTTACTCATTAAGGATGAATGCAATATTAATGCGAAAATAAAGATTCCCCTTTATAAATCATAGCTCAAAATCCAAATTATTGTAGAGGTTCATCGTCCGTTCAATCCCAATAGTGGCAAAGCTTTCGATTAATTCCACAGACTTTTCGATTTTGATCCTGACCAATGGCAGTTCCTCCGCTTCCCATCTCCCCAACACATATTCGATCTGTCTGCCTTTGGGGAAATTATTGCCGACACCAAATCTTAACCTCGGATAGGTATGAGTACCCAGAGACTCCTGTATACTCGTCAATCCATTGTGCCCCGCATCACTCCCGCCTGGCCTCAATCTCAGCCTGTTAAGCGGCAGAGCCAGATCATCCAAAATGACGAGAATGTGCTCTGCCGGGATCTTTTCCTTGTCCATCCAGTATTTCACGGCCCGGCCGCTGAGGTTCATAAAGGTCGTTGGCTTGATGCACACCAATACATTACCGTGCCATTTTATTTCCACCTTCTCGGCTAACCGCTCCAGACTGAAACGGGCGGCGTGTTTTGCCGCCAGGGCATCCAGCACGTCAAACCCAATATTGTGCCTGGTGCCGGCGTACTCGGCGCCTATATTACCCAGTCCGGCTATCAGGTACTTTCCCATAGTACAGCTTCGTGCCCCAACACCGTTGGCGAACTTCGTCGGGGCGTCGTCCCTCGCCCCTTCCTCGTTCCTACCCTTCGCAGGGCTCGGGTACGCTCGTGGGCTTCGTTACGCTTACCCGTGAACAAGCCGCCTCCGGCGACTTAAAGGGGGATTAAAAATAACAAAAACCCGGTTAAACTTTAACCGGGTTCTTACTAAGAAAATAATTTATTTTTTCGCGGCAGGCTTAGCAGCTGCGGAAGGTTTCCCGGCAGCGGCAGGGGCAGCGGCAGCAGCGGCGGCCGGTTTAGCACCAGCAACAGCAGGCGCACCAGAAGCTTCTTCCTGTTTCAACTGACGTGTCAGCACGATAGAGGCAATGGGAATACGGGGCGAATTCAGGATCTCGTAATTATCTGCTTTCACATCTTGTACCCGTACGTTGCCATTCAATTCCAGCTCGGTAAGATCGACCTCGATGTTTTCTTTCAAATACTTCGGAAGGGTCTTTATCTTCAGCGCTTTCATCTTCGTGATCAGCTTACCCCCATCTTTTACGCCCTTGGCAGCACCCGTAAACCTGATCGGAATAGTCGCTACTACCTTCTTATCTTCAACCAGCTCCAGGAAATCCGCATGGATCAAGGCGTCGGTCACCTTGTCAAATTGCAGATCCTTCAGTATACACCTGTATGCTGCGCCGTCGACCTTGATCTCGGCTAACTGGAAATCAGGTGTATACACCAGTGTTTTGAACGATGTCGCCGGAGCTGAAAAATTCACCTCCTTTGCACCCCCATAAATTACACCGGGCACTTTTTCCTCAGAGCGAAGTTGGCGGGTGGCTTGTTTGCCCATTTCGGTCCTGAGGTGTCCTTCGATTGTAATCGTCTTCATTGTTATGTTAATTTAAATATTACGCGTTTTTTTTCGACCCCAGCCATCCCTCTCCTTATTCCTTGACCACTTGATCAGCCCCTCAGCTACTTCACTTGCCCCTCAACTGAGAATGGATAAACAGCCCGGTAATGCTCCTGTTCTCATGTGCATTGCGAATGGCTACCGCAAACAACTCCGCTACACTTAAAACTTTTATCTTCGGACTGGTATGCTTCAACGGGATGGTATCGCATACCACCAATTCCTCCAGTACGCTGTTCTCAATATTCTTATAGGCATTCCCACTCAATACCGGGTGCGTACACAAAGCACGGACACTCTTCGCCCCTTTTTCCTTTAACAAACCCGCCGACTTAGCCAGCGTCCCACCAGTGTCAACCAGGTCATCAATCAACACAATATCCTTACCCGTCACATCCCCGATCACCACCATACTTGCAATCTCATTTGCCCGCTTCCGGTGCTTGTCACAGATCACCATTTCCGAATTGAAATAACTGGCAATTTCCCGGACCCTGTTGGCGCTACCCACATCGGGGGCCGCAAAGGTAAGATTTTCCATCTTAAGTTGCTCAATATAAGGGATAAAAATCGCCGAACTGTCCAGGTGATCGACCGGGATATCAAAAAAGCCCTGGATTTGCGGCGCATGTAAATCCATGGTAATGATCCGATCCGCTCCCGCCGACACTAACATATTGGCTATCAGCTTACTACCTATGGCCACCCGGGGTCTGTCCTTTCGGTCCTGCCGGGCATACCCATAATAGGGAATAACAGCCACCACCTTATACGCAGACGCGCGGCGCGCCGCATCGATCATCAACATGAGCTCCAGCAGGTTCTCCGCCGGCGCACAAGTACTTTGAACCAGGAAAACCATATCTCCCCGGATACTCTCATTAAAAACAGGCTGGATCTCCCCATCGCTGAAACGTTGGATAGAGATTTTCCCCGAGGACGGATGGCCGAACTGCTGAGATATCTTCTCGGTCAGGTACTGAGACCCTGTACCGGAAAAAATCTTGGCTAAGTGCTGCATAGTTGAAAAATATGAACGAAGATATAAAAAAGCAGGCCAACCCGCATCGCGCGGATGGCCTGAAAATAATATCATAGTATTCACACAGCACGAATAGCCGGCTACTCGTCGCTAATACTCATGCCGTTTCGCATGGTATATCCCTTAACGGACGTATCCGCTATGGATTCATGGACGCCAATTGAGGCTTCGCTGTGCTGATCAAAGCTGTTTTTTCAGCCGCTCTTGCAACAGATCGCGCATTAAAAGCATAAAAAATAGAGGAACAAACGAAAATGGAGAAGAAAAGGGCTACTACATACATGCCTACACAGAAAAGTAATGGCTGCCAGCCACCGATTGCGTTAAAGGTTGTGCGTTTCATTGGATTTTAGATTAAAGTTTTCAAAGGCTATCTTTACGTGCTATCACGCTCAATAGTAAGTACGGATGAATAACGGGCTAAAGAAATCCTTATTTCGTTTCCCCATTATAATTCACAAAATAATATTAAAAATTGGATTATGCAAGCGCAGCCGCCAACAATAGTGGAAAAGAAAAAACCCATAAAGGATTGGGCCAAAGATGACCGGCCAAGAGAAAAACTAATGGCCAAAGGACCCGAGGCCTTAAGTGATTCGGAATTACTGGCCCTCCTGATCCCCGGTAGTATCTGGAATAATACCATCGAACAGAGCCGCCTCGTCCTCGAAAAAAGTCAGAATAATCTGCAAGAGCTCGGGCGACGTACCGTCCGCGACCTGTTAAAAATGAAGATCAAAGGCTTCGGCGTGGTGAAGGCCAGCTCAGTGGTGGCCGCCTTCGAACTGGGCCGGCGCAGACAGGCCGCCCTGCTCCCCGAACGACCGGTCATGAAAGACACCAGGACCGCCGCCGCCTATTTACAGCCCCGGCTGGCAGACTATCCCCACGAAATGTTCGGGGTCATGTACCTGGACCAGTCAGGAGGACTCAAACACTTCGGAATCCTCAGCCAGGGCGGCATCACCGCTACCGTCGTCGATCCGCGCCTGATCTTCAAAAAAGCGCTCGAAGAAAGTGCGGTCAGCATCATCATCAGCCATAATCACCCCTCAGGTAACCTGCAGCCCAGCAAGGCAGACGAGCTATTGACCCAAAAGATCAAAGAAGGCGCCAACTGCCTTGACATCCGCCTCCTGGATCATATTATCGTAGGAGATAAAGGCTATTTCAGCTTTGCCAATGCAGGATTGCTCACCTCCTGACTCGCGTCGGCAGACGCCGGCCATCGAGAACACCGAGCCGCACATTCCCCAAAAGTAAAAGGCCGCCATTCGGCAGCCTTTTACTTTTATCTTTTCAACAGACTATACTATTGTGCCCACCAAACAGGACTAATTAAAGTAGCCGAATCCTGCGGCTGAGGATTGGCCAATATCTCGTTCGTCGGATAAGGCCAGCGTTGGGGAATGGCAGTAGTCAACGCATTCTGGGCCAACGGTAAGACCGGAAAGCCAGTACGACGCCAGTCATTATAAGGCTCCAGCCCTAAGAAGTCGGCAATATACTTCTCGGTGATGATCGACTGTATAGCGGTACCGGCCGTCAGCGTCGGCTTTGATGCCGGCAGCAAATAGGCCGTTTCATCTGCACTAGCCACACCAAGCATATCCATATCGGCCTTGATG